>NZ_BAAAMU010000035.1:0-12145 GCF_039529435.1 Nonomuraea maheshkhaliensis | reverse complement strand
CACCGCACCGCACCGCACCGCACCGCACCGCACCGCACCGCACCGCACCGCACCGCACCGACCAGCCTGCCCAACGCCACCCCCACAACGCCGCACGGACCTCAACCTCGAAATCGGACGCAGCAGCCGCCCCCTGGCCCGTCCTCAGGGCCGCACTCGCTGCCGCACGCGGCGCCCGTCCCACGGCTCGCCGCGGGACCTGCCGCCGGACCTGCTACGGGCCCTTCCGCGGGCTCTGCTTGGCCTCCGCGCCCAGCCCAGCGAGCCTCTCCACCACTCAACCGCCTGAACCCCTGCGCCACCCGACAGACCGACCCCCCGACAGCACTCAGCTCGGCCGAATCAGCGTCTCTGCTGAATCGACCGAGCTGCGAAGTTCGCCCGACGGTCGCCCGAACGGCCGGGCGACCGACTGATCAACCGGGCGGCCGATCGATCAACCGATCGGGGTCGTCCGGTCAGGGCCGATCAGTCGCGGTGCAGTTTGCGGTAGGTCACCCGGTGCGGACGGGCCGCGTCGGCGCCCAGGCGCTCGATCTTGTTCTTCTCGTAGTCAGCGAAGTTCCCCTCGAACCAGAACCAGTTCGACCCCTCTTCCCACGCCAGGATGTGGGTGGCGATGCGGTCGAGGAACCACCGGTCGTGCGAGGTGATCACGGCGCAGCCCGGGAAGTCGAGCAGCGCGTTCTCCAGCGACGACAGCGTCTCGGTGTCGAGGTCGTTGGTGGGCTCGTCGAGCAGCAGCACGTTGCCGCCCTGCTTGAGGGTGAGCGCCAGGTTGAGCCGGTTGCGCTCGCCGCCCGACAGCACGCCGGCCTTCTTCTGCTGGTCGGGCCCCTTGAACCCGAAGGCCGCGATGTACGCCCGCGACGGCATCTCCACGTTGCCGACCTTGATGTGGTCGAGCCCGTCGGAGACGACCTCCCAGACGTTCTTGGCGGGGTCGATGCCACCACGGCTCTGGTCGGCGTAGGAGATCTTGACCGTGTCGCCCACGGTGATCGAGCCGGCGTCGGGCGTCTCGCTGCCGGTGATCATGCGGAACAGCGTGGTCTTGCCGACACCGTTGGGGCCGATGATGCCGACGATGCCGTTACGGGGCAGGTCGAACGTCAGCCCCTCCATGAGCAGCCGGTCGTCGAACCCCTTGGTCAGCTTCTCGGTCTTGATCACCGTGGTGCCCAGGCGCGGGCCCGGCGGGATCTGGATCTCGTCGAAGTCGAGCTTGCGGTGCTTGTCGGCCTCGGCCGCCATCTCCTCGTACCGCTGGAGCCGGGCCTTGCTCTTGGTCTGGCGGGCCTTCGGGTTGGAGCGCACCCACTCCAGCTCGTCCTCGAGGCGCTTCTTCCGCTTGACGTCCTTCTGCCCCTCCACCTTGAGCCGCTGTGCCTTGGCGTCCAGGTAGGTGGAGTAGTTGCCCTCGTAGGCGTAGGCGCGGCCCCGGTCGAGCTCCAGGATCCAGCCGGCGACGTTGTCCAGGAAGTAGCGGTCGTGGGTGACGGCCAGCACGGTGCCCGCGTACTTCTCCAGGTGCTGCTCCAGCCACTGCACACTCTCGGCGTCGAGGTGGTTGGTGGGCTCGTCGAGCAGCAGCAGGTCGGGCGCCTCCAGCAGCAGCTTGCACAGCGCGACCCGGCGGCGCTCACCACCGGACAGCGTGGTCACGTCGGCGTCGGGCGGCGGGCAGCGCAGCGCGTCCATCGCCTGTTCGAGCTGGCTGTCGAGATCCCAGGCGTTGCGGTGCTCCAGCTGGTCCTGCAGCTTGCCCATCTCCTCCAGCAGCTCGTCGCTGTAGTCGGTGGCCATCTGCTCGGCGATGTCGTTGTAGCGCTGGAGCATCGCCATGGTCTCGGCGACGCCTTCCTGCACGTTGCCGAGGACCGTCTTCTCCTCGTTGAGCGGCGGCTCCTGCTGGAGCATGCCGACCGTGAAGCCCGGCATGAGCTTCGCCTCACCGTTGGACGGCTGCTCCAGGCCGGCCATCATCCGGAGCAGCGTCGACTTCCCCGTGCCGTTCGGCCCTAGAACACCGATCTTGGCTCCGGGCAGGAACGACAGCGTGACGTCGTCAAGGACAACCTTGTCGCCGTGCGCCTTGCGCACGCGCTGCAGCGTGTAGATGTACTCCGGCATGTCCTCTAGCTTAGGGGCTCCCAGGCCAGGCTTCCGACGCTCCACCGGAGTATGGCTTGGAACCTGCTTTGCCCACCCCTCACCATCCCCACGACCACCGCCGTCCCCACCACCCCCGCTCCCGCACAGAACCGGGCGCGACCAGGGCGATGCGAGCCGTGATGGTTGGTGGTGCGAGGCGCGCAATCAGCCCCAGGAGGGCGAGGCAATCGGCGCCGGAGGCAAGGAACTACGAGATCGCGCCAATCGGAGCCGCAGGCAGGGACCACGAGATCGCGCCGGTCGAAGCTGGAGACAGGGGACTACAAGATCGCGCCAGGTGGAACGGAATGAGACAACAGGAGCAGAACCTTGGACGAAGGTGCCGATGTGCTGATGCATCGACGCGACGAGGCGACGAGGCGACGAGGCGACGACGTGCCGAGGCGACGACGCGACGATGCGCCGAGGCGACGACGCGACGATGCGCCGACGTGTCCATCAGACGGCCGGGTCGTTGGGAAGAGTTGGGGGCGGGGGTTGGACGGCGGGGATGCAGACGCGGTCTCGGCCCAGCTCCTTCGCCCGATAAAGCGCCAGGTCGGCCGCCGCCAGCAGGTCGATCAGGTCATCGCCGTGAACGCTCATCAACGCCACCCCGATCGAGATCGTCACTCTGATCAAGGTGGCGTCAACGGGAACGGCCATGTGACCGATACGCACCCGCAGACGCTCGGCCACCCGGCGGGCTTCGTCGATGTCGGCGCCCGGCAGCAGGACCACGAACTCCTCGCCTCCGAACCGGCCCACCACGTCGTACTCGCGGAGTTGGCCGCGCAGCGTCGACGCCACCCCCACCAGCACCTGATCGCCGGCCAGATGGCCGTGCGCGTCGTTGACCCGTTTGAAGTGGTCGATGTCGATGATCAGAAGCGCGAGGGTGTCGCCGGTGCGACGGGCCCGGACGATCTCGGTGTCGGCCTCCCGCTGCCACGCGGCGGCGTTCAGCAGGCCGGTCTTGGCGTCCGTACGGGCCGCCGCCTGCAACTGCGCATGGAGGAGGCTGCGTTGGAGCAGCACCACGGGCGGCAACGCGAGGATCAGCAGGGCCAGGTTGAGACCGCAGCCGACGGACACGGTCACGCCCAGGCACAGCTCGACGATGTCCAGCAGCAGGCTCTCCCGGTCCCACAGGACCTCGCGCCAGGTGGTGTCGGGGTCGGCCGTGTGGGCGGCGATGGCGATGAGCGCGGCGTTGAGCAGGGAGAACAGTACGGCGGACGCCACGGCGATCAGGATCGGCAGGCCGCCGCCCTGCGACAGCACCCACGGATCGCTCACGAACCGGTGGAACACGACGGAGGCCGTGCATCCGGCCAACCCGATGGCAGCGGAGCTGAACACCCGGCGGTAGAGCACCGTCGCCCGCACCCGTACCTGAAGCAGGACCTGCAGCACGATCGGCGCGAACAGGGCGTATACCGGGGGCAGGAGCAACGCGACCGGCAGCCACCAGGCGGACAACAGGTCGCGGGACACGCCGGCGGGCATGCCCAGGCGCCTGGTCGCTTCGATGCACACGGCGCCGCATCCCATGAGAGCGCCGAACATGAGCAGGTCGCGCCATTCGAAGACGGTGGACGTCGCGAACACGATGATCGCGGCCACGTCAAGTGCGACGATCGCGCACAGGTAGACCACGAGCGGGCGACGTTGCCCTAGCAATGGCCAGCGGTCGGCCAGTGTTGACACACCGTCGCGTGACTTGATCGGGACGTGACTGGTCACCGCCATCTCGTCTCCTCCCTGACTAACGATGTGTAACACAATAATTGCGGAGTGTGCGTTGCGCGATGGGAACCGATACGTTGGCAATGACCACAACGCCCGTTCACTCCACGAACGGGCCCGTGATGCAGAGCCGTTCGGGAAAGGAGCAGCCCATGGTGCGGGGCGTGACCTGGACATGACAGATGCTCTAGCCGTCTGAGGCGGGCAACTCACCATCGGTCGCTCATCGGGGTGTCTTCAGGACCCGGCCGGTGCCCCCTCCCCCTCCATTCCGCCTCTCCCACGCCCTCGCACTCACGCCACACCGCCGGCCAGCCCACGGCCCGGCCCCGCTCATGCCTCCGTCAATCACCGCCCCGGGCATGAGTGATAGGTATACCCTTCCCTCACCGCTCGCCGCCTCGGTCTCGGTCTCGGTCTCGGTCTCGGTGACCAGCGACGTCCTGGTTCCCCGTTCACCGCTCCCGTTTCGGTGACCAGCGCCGTTATCGCTCCCGGTTTCGGTGACGGGCGCCGTTCTCCCCACCGTCTCCCCACCGCGCACCGCTCCCGCCCTCGGTGGTCGGCGCGCACTCCTCGTCTGCCCACCGCCCTCAGCTAATGGCGCGGTCAGGGGGCGCGGCTGGCTGGTTGGGGAGGGTGTGGGGACGCCGGTGATGCTGGTCGGTGCCCCCACACATCACTCGTCTTGTGCTGCTCTGCTCTACGCCGCCGCTCGTTCGCTCGCCTTCGGTTGTGCCTTGCCACCCCCGGCTGCCCGGCCTTCGTCGGCGTGGCCCTTTGCGTCGTCGGACTCGGTGCCGTTCAGAACGCGGACGGTGGCGTCGTTCCCGGACTTCGGCGTGCGTGCGGTGTCGCTGCTCGTCCGCCGGGCGCGTGGGGTCTTGCCCACCGAAGTCGGCGTAGGTGCGGCGGCGGTGTCCGGAGTCGGCCTGTGGGGAGTTCCGTCGGCCCAGCCCGGTAGGTGTGCGGCGCCGTCGTCGGGGTCCAGCGGGTGGACGGCTCCGTCGGCCGGGCTCTGGGTGTGAGTCGCCATGCGGTTCGAGCTCGCCCCTTCTGCAGTCGCGTCGAAGGGCGTCCGCATTCGCATGGTCTCGTCGTGCGGGACCAGCGGGCGTACGCTTCCATCGGCCGAGCCCAGAGTCCCTGTGTCGGCGCCGTCCGGAGCCAGCGTCTGTGCGTCGCCGCCGTCCGAGACCAACGTGCGTGCGTCGCCGCCGTCCGAGACCAACGTGTGTGCGCTTCCACCGTCGGAAACCAGCGAGTGTGTGCTGCCACCGTCAGGGGCCAGGGGCTGCACGCCCGAGCCGTCCCGGACCAGCGTGCGTGTGTCGCCGTTGGCTTCCGGGGACGGGTGCCTGGCGGGGTGGCGGTCGCGGGCATAGGTGGAGGACGGCTCGTTGTCCTCGCGGAACTCGGGGCGGTTGAGGGGGCGCTGCTGGCGGGCGCCCATCGCCCAGTCGCGGGTCTCCTCGTCCAGTCGTTCGCGCATCTCCCTGCTCACCAGAGCCGTGCCGCCGCGCTCGGGCTTGGTGAAGACTCCGGTGCCCCAGCGCAGGTCGTGGCCCACCGAGCTGGCCTCGATCTCGGGCATGAAGCGGCGGTCTCCGTCAGTGCCGAACTCGCGGATGCGCAGCCTGCCGGACACCACCACCGGATGGCCGGAACGCACCGACGCCGCGACGTTGTCTCCGAGGGCACGCCAGCAGCGGACCGTGAAGCAGACCTTGTCGCCGTCGGTCCATTGGCCTGTCTTCCTGTCGAAGTAGCGGTGTGAGGTGAGGACTTTCAGCGAGGTGACCTTGGTGCCTTCGTCGAAGCTGTACTGCCTCGGCTCTGCCGCGACGTTGCCGGTGAGTGTGATGTAGATGTCGTTCATCTCATGCCTCCCAGTGCGGCGGGCCGGCTGCCCGCGATCTGGGAACACGGTGCCGTGTGCGGGTGGGGGGAGGGGCTGCCGAACGGGGTTCTGTGGATGAAGGGGATGGGGGAGGTTGGGGCTGTGGATGACCGCCTCGGCCGCGGCTTGGTGGTCTCGGGCTTTGGCCGTCTGCGACTTTGGCGGTCTGGGGCGGGTGAGCGGAGGTTTCGCGGGCGGGTGCGGCTGTGTGACCCTGGTCAGGGCATGGGCTGGGGGCCGTGAGACTCGCCAAACACCTCCCCGGGTTCCTGGGAGGCGTTTGGTATGAGGATGGCGGGCCCCGAGGGAGCCCGCCATCATCGTTCATCTCGCGCTACGCCAACTCGCGGCCCCATCCGCTCGCACCGCGTCGTCCCGGAACCGCCCGGGAACAGGCCGTTCTGGTGAAGGGCCGTTCTGGTGAAGGGCCGTTCTGGTGAAGGGCCGTTCTGGCGCAAAGCCGTTCGGGCAAGGCCATTCGGGGCCCGAACGTTCTGCGAGGCGCGGTCGTCGGCTCAGGCTGGGGTTCTCTGGGAAGGGTCAGACGGACAAGTCCCGCATAGCCGTGTAAAACGCGTTATGGCGGCCGAGCTCCCGTTCCACCGGCTCCACCACCATGGTCGTCGACACCGCCGCGACCCTGCGCCTCATCTCCCGTTCGAGCCGCTCCCGCTCCCTGGACGCCCCGAGCTCCACGAAGTTGCGGGACGCGATGCCCGACAGTGCCCCGAGCCCCAGCACGGAGGCCATCATCAGCCCCACCCACGGCAGCGTCGCGCTCTCGCCCAGCAGTTCGAAGGCCGGCGGAAGCTGGCCGGGCATGAGCAGGCCCACCACCAGCCAGGCCAGCCCGGCCACGAACGCCAGGACCAGGAAGTACTGCCACACCTTCAGCGCCCGCCACCATCCCGGTACGCGGTCCAGCTGCGGCGCCACCTCCGTGAGGTCCTCCGTCAGGGCCTGCGGCAACTGGCTCGAACGGGACCGGGCCGCCTGGTGCACCGCCGTGCGCCACACCGGGTGCATGCCCATGGACAGCCCGTCGGCCAGCGCCTGCACCGCGTTGGCGACCTCGGCCGACTGGGCGCTCACCGAGGTGGTCGTGATGCCGCGGATCTCCTGGCCGACGTCGTCCAGCCGCAGGCTCTTCAGCGGGTCGGTACGGAACTTCCCGATCCACCGCGGGTACGGCCACCCGACCCACTGGTCGGACCGCTCCGCGTAGACGTTCTCCATGGCCTCGCCCACGGCCGGGACGCCCACCGCGTCACACAGCGCGTCGGTCAGCCCCATCCTGCGGGCCTCGTCGACCGTGGACGGCGCGGACAGCGCCTCGCCCATCGGCATGGCCTCGCTGAGCTTCTGCTCCAGCCGGTGCAGGTCGGCCTCGAGCTTCTGGATGGCCGCGCGCCGGCGGCTGACCGCGGTGGCGATGACGCTCCTGAGGCTCTCGACGCCGCGACCGGTGACCGCCGAGGTGGGTACGACGCTGGGATGCTCCACGCCTTCCCTGCGCAGCAGGTCGTTGAGGTCGATGACCAGCTCGGCCAGCTCCTCGGTGGTGAGCCGGTCGGCCTGGTTGAGCGCGAACACGGTCACCGCGTCGTGCCCGGCCAGCTCTGTCACGTAGCGCCGGTGGGTGGAGGCGTCGGCGTACTTCTGCGGGTCGAGCACCCACACGACCAGGTCGGCCAGCCCGATGAGCCGGTCGGCCTCCGTGTCGGTGAGTGCCCTGATCGAGTCGTGGTCGGGCAGGTCGAGCAGGATCAGCCCGTGCAGCTGGCTGTCGCCCTTGTCGAGCGCGCTGGCCCGGGAGAAGCGGTGCCGCCACTGGATCTGCAGCCAGTCGAGCAGCGGTCCCGCGCCCTCCAGCCCCCACACGCAGGCGTGGGTACGGGCGGTGGTCGGCCGGCGTACGCCGGTGGGCGAGAGCTCCAGCCCGGACAGCGCGTTGAACAGCGACGACTTGCCGCTGCCCGTGCCGCCCGCGAGGGCGACCACGGTGTGTTCCGACGACAGCTTGAGCCGGTCACCGGCCCGCTTCAGCAGCCCGGTGGCCTCGTCGAGCAGCTTCTTGTCCAGCCGCCCCGGGCCCAGCTCCACCACCTTGGTGAGCGCGGCCAACCGCGGAGCGAGCCCCGGTCTCGTGGTCATGGTGGTCATCGCGCGACCTCAAGGTTGTACGTAGCCTGATAGAGGCGGGTGGCGACGGATTCGTCGGGAATGCCGGCGGAATCGAGCGCTTGCACGTAACGCATGGCCTCCTCGTCGAACAACATGCCGATCCTGGCCCGCAGGTCACTGAGCGCCTTGGCGCCGATGCCGCGCAGCGACTCCGCGCCGAGCAGGGCGTTGACCAGCCTGTGGGGCACCCCTTCGCCGTTGCTCCCGCTGAACATGGCGACCATGAAGATCAGTGAGAGCACCTCGGGATCGAACGAGACGAGCTTCGACACCGACCGTTTGGCCACCCCCTCCGTGCGTACGAGCTCGCCCAGATGGTCCTGCCAGGACGCGATGGCCCTGCCGGTGTGGCGGACGAGATTGTCGGACGGCCGGTCGAGGTTCTCCCCGAGCTTGGCGCCCAGCTCGGAACGGTGCCGCCAGCGCGCCGCCACCTCCTCTGAGGCCCGGTTGGCGGCGGCGACGATGACCGATTCGAGCCCGGTGCGGACCGCCGCCTTGAACGCCAGCACCCGCTCGGGCGCCTGCCTGGCCGCCCGGCCGCGTCTGCGCAGTTGCAGCGAACGCATGAGGTCGCCGGAGCCGGCGAAGTCCTGCCAGCGGGCCAGCACCTCGCCGTGCAGCAGCGAGCCGTTCTTGGAGGCCTTGTCGATCGTGCTGAGGGCGCTCAGGTACGCCGCCTCCACGTCGCTGCGCAGCTCGGCCCGGAACGCGACCTGCGACTCCAGGTGCCGGGCCAGCGCGGGCACGCGGGTGCGGAAGCTGTTGAGCACGCCGTTCAGCGTCTCGCGTACGGCCTGCGCCCGCCGGTCCTCGTCCACGGACAGCTCCGCGAGCCAGAGCCGCAGGTCGGTGACCTCGCTGTCGGGCAGCCTGCCGTCGGCCACCTCCGCCTCGTGGATGACGAACCGGTCGATGTCGCCCAGCCCGTATTCGCTCAGCATCCGCCCGAAGTGCTTGAGCACCACGTCGGCGGACTTCTGCTGCACCCGCGACATCACGATCGCCAGGCGGGCGCCGCGCTCCTTGGCCAGCCGCAGCAGGTTCCAGGCGGGGGCGTCGGCGTAGCGGGCCGCCGTCGTCACGAAGATCCACAGGTCGGCGGCGTCGAGCATGCGGTGCGCGATCTCGTGGTGCTCCTCGACCACCGAGTCGATGTCGGGGGTGTCGAGCAGCGCGACGCCCTGCGGCAGCTTCTCGGTCGGGATGATGACCAGGCCGGCCATCGCGGCTTCCTGGGTCGGCTTGTCGAGGCGCTGGAGCGCGCCGAGCAGCTCGCCCTCCGCGAACCACTTGTGGTCCTCGGGGTGACAGGCCAGGACCGGGGTGCCGGTGGTGGGACGACGGACGCCCGTACGCGAGACGTTCTTCTCGGCCAGGCTGTTGACCAGGGTGGACTTGCCCGCGCCCGTCGAGCCGGCGATCACGATGAGGGCCGGGGCGGTGCGGGTCCTGATCCGGGGCAGCACGTAGTTGTCGAGCTGGGCCAGGATGTCGGCCTGCGTGCGCTTGGCTTCGGCGGAGCCGGGGAGGTTGAGGCCGAAGCGCAGGTCGGCGATGCTGGCGCGCAGGGCGTCGAGCGCCGTCGTGAGCGCCTCGACGGCCTCGGGGGGCAGGTCCTCCAGCCGCTCCCCCTTGCGGAGAGGGGCTTCGGAGGTGCCCGTTGCGGGAGTGGACAGGCCCGAGTCACCGGACGTGGCCGAGGACTGTTCGGAGTCGCCGGCCGTGGTGGCGGGCTCGCCGGAATCGCCGGACGCGGTCGCGGGGTGGTCGGAATCGCCGGACGCGGCCACAGGCTCGTCGGGGTCACCGGACGCGGCCACGGGCTGGTCGGAGTCGTCGGGCGTGGTCACAGGCTGGTCGAGGTCACCGGACGCGGCCGCGAGTTGGTCGGAGGTGCTGGAGATAGGAGTGGGCTGGTCGGAGTCGCCGGGATCGGGCTGGTCGTCGGTCGCTCCATCCGCGAAGGCCGTGTCGGTCTCCGCGCCCGCAGCGCCCTCAGCGCCCTCGCTAGCCTCCATGTCCGCCGTGCCCTCGGCGTCCTCGGCGTCCTCGGCAGTCTCCGCGCTCGCAGAGTCGCCACGGGCATCCGCGGGGTCGGAGTCAGACGTCTCGTGCAGGGCATCCGCACGTGCGCCGACGCCGCCGGCGAGCTCATCCCCGGCGTCGGTACGCGCCTGGCCGACCTTGGTACGTGCTCCGTCGGCGTCGGTACGTGCCTTGTCTGCGTCCGCGAGCGCGTCGCCGGTCTCGGCGTCCTCACCGGCGAGCACGTCGCCGGCTTCCGCTGCCGCGAGTGCATCCCCGGCTTCTGCCGCCGCGAGCGCGTCGCCCGTTGCTGTCTGTACGTCCGCGTCTGCGCCATCAGCCGACGGCCGCGCGTCCGTCAGCGCCTCATCAGCGGACGGCTGAGCGTCCGGCTCCTCTTCCCGAGCTTCGCCGGCTTCCGGTACGGGTTCACCGGCCCGCGCGGCATCAGCCGGCTCAGTGGCGGCTGGCTCGGCATCAGCCGACTCGGCGGCTTCCGTGTCGGCGGTGTCGCGGTCTCCCGCGGTCGAGGGCTCGGCGGGGCGGGCGGTGTCTGCGGGCTTTCTGACCCACACGCTCTCGCCCTGTTCCCGGGCCGGCTCGGCGGGAGGGGCGGGCTGGGCGCCGGGGCCGCCGAGGGAGGCGGGCTTGACGAAGAGCGAGGGCCGCCCCGAGGGGGGCTCAGGATCGTCGAAGCCGGCCGGCGGTCGCAGGGCCTCAAGGTCCTGGGGCGTCGTGGGGCGTCGTAGCGCGGCGGGCTTCTCGAACAGGGAGGGCCTGCCGCTGGGCGCCTCGGAAGGTGCCTGCGAAGGTGCCTGCGTCGGAGCGGGCGTGTCGCGGAACCACTGGCCGGGCTCCCGGCTGTCGCTCCCGCTCTCCCGCACGGCGGGCTCGGCGGCCGGCTCGCGGAAGGAGGGCCTGCGCGGCTTGCGGACGGGCAACCGCCCGCCCGGCTCCGTACCGGACCCCTCACGAGACCCTTCACGAGGCTCGCTCCCGCCGAAGCCACCGGCCGAAGCGGACCCCCCGGCCGAAGCGGGACGGCTTGCGGCACCGCCGACCCCTTCGTCACCGGCCGGAACGGAACGATCCGGCCGACCGGAACCGCCGCGGGCCCCGTCACCCCCGCCCGGAGCGGAACGGTCCGCTCGGCCGGGGCCGCCGGATCGGTCCGGGGTGTCGCGGGTGTCGGCGCCGTTGTGGGCGTCGCCGCCCCGGCCCTGCTCATGGCCCTGCTCATGGCCGTGGTCAAGGCCCTGGTCAAGGGCCTCGTCGGTCAGCGCGCGGAAGCTCAACGTCTGCTCTCCGGCTGACTCGTGCCGTCCGTCATCCTTGGCCGTGTTCACGGCAAGCGCTCCGCTCGAACCATTTCGACCTCCTGGCCGACCCTCACGACATCGCCGACGATGACGATCGCCGGCGGCCGTATCCCAGCCGCGGACACGCGGTCGGCCACGGTGGCAAGGGAAGCGATAACCGCCCGCTGGGTCGGAAGGGTACCGTCCTGCACCACCATTGCGGGAGTCTCCGGAGCACGTCCGTCGCGAAGGAGCGCCTCGGCCACCTTCGCCAGCCGTTCGACGGCCATCAGCAGCACCAGGGTGCCCTGGGAACGCGCCAGGCCAGGCCAGTCGACGGTGGATTTGGGGTCGTCGGGAGCCACGTGCACGGAGATGACATGAAATTCCTGACTCACCCCGCGATGGGTCACCGGCACCCCGGCCGCGGCGGGCACCGCGACGGCGCTGGTGATGCCGGGGACGACGAGAACGGGGATGCCGGCGTGGGCGCAGGCGATCATCTCCTCGCCGCCGCGCCCGAACACGAACGGGTCGCCGCCCTTGAGCCGGACCACGAACTTGCCCTGTCTGGCGCGGTCCACCATGAGCTCGTTGATCGTCTCCTGGGACAGCGAGCGGCCGTAGGGCACCTTGGCGGCGTCGATCAGCTCCACGTCGGGGGCGAGCTCGTCGAGCAGCCCCCGTGGCGCGAGGCGGTCGGCGACGACCACGTCGGCCTGGGCGAGGAGCTGGCGCCCGCGCACCGTGATGAGGCCGGGGTCGCCAGGGCCGCCGCCGACGAGGGCCACGGGGGCTGCTCGACGAGCTCGCCCCCGACGTGGAGCTGATC
>NZ_BAAAMU010000034.1:38088-90968 GCF_039529435.1 Nonomuraea maheshkhaliensis | reverse complement strand
CTCCGCCCGGGTGCCCGCGCCGGTGACCGCCGGCGCGGCGCCGCCCGCGGGCACGCCGCCGCGGGTGTGCGGGGCGCCGTTGAAGACCAGGGTGCCGCCGGCCGAGCCGCCCGCCAGGGCCCGCTGGGCGCCGTCGATGATCGCGTCGAGCTCTTCGGCCACCAGCTCGTACGTCCTGCGCGCCTCCCGGTGCACCCACGCGATCGACGAGCCCGGCAGGATGTCGTGGAACTGGTGCAGCAGCACCGTCTTCCAGAGCCGGTCCAGCGCCTGGTAGGGATACTCGGCCCCGCCGCGCACGGCCGCCGTGGCCGCCCACAGCTCGGCCTCGCGCAGCAGCGCCTCACTGCGCCGGTTGCCCTGCTTGGTCTTGGCCTGGCTGGTCAGCGTGGCCCGGTGCAGCTCCAGGTAGAGCTCGCCCACCCACACCGGCGGGTTCGGGTACTCGGCCTCGGCCGCGGCGAAGAAGTGGTCGGGCGTGTTCCACTCGACCTGGGGCGAGCCCTCCAGGTCGCGGACCCTGGCCGCCTTGGCCACCATCTCCCGCGTCGTGCCGCCGCCGCCGTCGCCGTACCCGGTCGGGGCCAGGGAGTGGCGCGCCACGCCCTTGTCCTTGAAGTTGCGCGCGGCGTGCGCGAGCTCGTGGCCGGTCATCGAGCAGTTGTAGGAGTCGACCGGCGGGAAGTGGGTGAAGACGCGGCTGCCGTCGATGCCCTCCCACAGGAACGTGTGGTGCGGGAACGTGTTCGTCTGGCTCCACGAGATCTTCTGCGTGAGCAGCCGCTTGGCCCCCGCGGCCCTGATGATCTGCGGCAGCCCGGCGGCGAACCCGAACGTGTCCGGCAGCCACACCTCCTCGTTGTCGACCCCGAACTCGTCGATGAAGAAGCGCTTGCCGTGCACGAACTGCCTGGCCATGGCCTCGGAGCCGGGCATGTTGGTGTCGGACTCCACCCACATGCCGCCCGTCGGGACGAACCGCCCGGCCGCCACCGCCTTGGTCACCTTCGCCCACACCTCGGGCCGGTGCTCCTTGATCCACGCCCACTGCTGCGCCTGCGACATGGCGAAGACGAAGTCCGGCTCGTCCTCCAGCAGCGCGGTCATGTTGGAGGCGGTGCGGGCCACCTTGCGCACGGTCTCGCGCAGCGGCCACAGCCAGGCCGAGTCGATGTGGGCGTGCCCGACGGCGGTGACCCGGTGCGCGGATGGCACGGCGGGCGACGACAGCACCCCGGTCAGCTCGGCCCTGGCGGCCGCCGCGCTGCCGCCCACGTCCTGGAGGTCGACCGCGTCCAGCGCCCGGTTCACCGCGCGCAGGATCTCGTGCCGCCTGCCGCTGTCGGCGGGCAGCTCCAGCATGAGCTCGCCGAGCACCTCCAGGTCCATGACCAGCTCCCACACCGTCTTGTCGAAGACGGCCAGCTCCATCCGGCCCAGCCGGTAGAGCGGGTCGGAGCCGGCCGTCTCCTTGTCGCCGAGCTGGGTCGGCAGGAAGGGGTGGTAGTCGAGGATGACCGGGTTGGAGGCGGCCTCGATGTGCAGGCGTACCTCCTCGCCGCCCCCGGCCGGGGAGCCGATCCGCACCCACGGCGTGCGCGGGTTGAGCGACTTCACCGGCGTGCCGTCGGGGCGATAGACCAGGCCCTCACACTGGAAGCCGACCTTCCCCGGATCGAAGCCCAGGTCGAGGATGGCCTCCACGATCTTCCCGCTCCACTCACGCGGCACGGTGCCGGTCACGGTGAACCAGCTCGTGCTCCACGGCGGGCCCCACGGGTCTCCGACCGCGATCGGGCCGGGCGTCGCGGCCAGGCCCTCCGCCACCGGTACGGGCTCGCCGGGCGCGTGCCACACGGAGATCTCCAGCGGTATGGACTCGGGGTAGATCGCCGGGCGGATCCGCTCGTCAAGGACACGCTTCAGACGGGCTTCGACCAGGTCACGGTCGTCATGCATCAGGAAAAACCTCTCCGCAGATGGTGATTTATCAGCCTTTAATGGCGCCTTCCTCCACGCCCTTGAAGAAGAAGCGCTGGAGGACGGCGAACACGATCACGATCGGCAGGAACGAGATCATCGTCCCCGCGGCGATCAGGCGCGGGTTGGCGCTGAACGTGCCGTTCAAATACTGCAGGCCGACGGTGAGTGTGTAGTTGTCGGGGTCGGTCAGGACGATCAGCGGCCACAGGAAGTCGTCCCATGCGCCGATGAACGCGAAGATCGTGACCACGCTGAGCATGCCACGCACGTTCGGCAGGCCGACGTGGCGCAGCCGCTGCCACGCCGTCGCCCCATCGATGATCGCGGCTTCGTCCATTTCGGGAGGAATCGCCTGAAACGCGGTACGCATCAACAGCACGTTAAGCATCCCGATCGCGCCGGGCAACGCCACCCCCAGGAGGGTGTCGGCCAGACCGAGTGAGCGGACGGTCACGTACTGGGAGATGATCGTCACCTCGGCGGGCAGCACGAGCGTCGCCAGGAACAGCCCGAGCAGCAGCTTCACGCCCCTGAAGCGGAGCTTGGCCAGGGCGAAACCGGCGAGCGTGGCCCCGGCGGCGTTGCCCGCCACCACGATGGCGGCCACCATCAGCGAGTTGACCGCGTACGACCAGACCGGGATCGTCTCGGCGACCTCGGCGTAGTTGGACAGCGTCGGCTGCTCCGGCCAGAAGCTGGGCGTGCCGGTGTAGATGTCCTCCTGGAGGCTCTTCAGCGAGGTGGACAGCTGCCACAGGAACGGCGAGACGGTGATGACCAGCACGAGCAGGAGCAGGACGTAGCGGAGAGCCTTCTCACGGGCGCTGACTCTGGTGATGTCAGGCCGCCTTCCTGTTGAGCCGCAGCAGCGCCAGCATCGGCCCGATCGTGACGACGAGCAGCAGCAGGCTGAGCGCCGAGGCGTAGCCGAGATGGCCGGTGAAGCCGCGGCCGTAGAGCTGGATGAGCATCACCAGCGACATGTCCCGGCCGCCAGGGCCGCCGGTGCCGTTCGAGAGCACGTACAGCTCGGAGAACACGCGCAGCGCCGAGACCGAAACCAGCACCGAGACCAGCAGCATCGTGTTGCGCACGCCGGGCACGGTGACGCTCCAGAAGCGGCGCACCGGGCCCGCGCCGTCCACGGCGGCGGCCTCGTGCAGCTCGCGCCGGACGTTCCCGAGCGCCGACAGGTAGATGATCATGTAGTAGCCGAGGCCCTTCCAGACGGTCAGGCTGATCGCGCTGAACAGCAGCAGCCACCGCTCGGTCAGGAACGGCACCGGCGCCGCCACCACCCCCAGCCACTGCGCCAGGCCGTTCACCAGGCCCCGGTCGTCCAGCAGCCAGCCCCAGATCAGCGCCACCACCACCGCCGAGGCCACCACGGGGGTGTAGAAGGCCGTGCGGAAGAACGTGATGCCGGGCAGCTTCTTCTCCACCAGGATCGCGATCAGCAGCGGCAGCATGGTCAGCAACGGCAGGCAGACCAGCATGAACACGATGCTGTTGATCAGCGCGTCCACGAGCTGGGCGTCGCTCAGCGCGCGCTCGAAGTTGGCCAGGCCGGTGAAGTGGCCGCCGCCCAGCGGCTTGGCGTTGGTGAACGCCAGCACCACCGTGTTGATCGCCGGCCACACAGAGAACACGAACAACCAGACCGCCGCGGGCGCCACCAGCACCCACGGCGTGAACCAGCGGTGATGGGTCATCAGCTCTTGAGCAGCTCGTCGCACTTGGCCACGGCGGCGTCCAGCGCCTCCCGCGACGTGGCCTCGCCGCTGATCGCCAGCGAGAACTGCTGCCTGACCAGCTTCTTCATCGCCTCGGTGACCTGGACGGGCTCCAGCACCTTCGCCCGCGCCAGCGACTCGAACGCGATCACCTTCGCGTCGCCGGAGTTGCTGCCGTCGCTCTTGCTGAAGAACGGGTCGTTCGCCGAGGCCGTGGTGCTGGGGAAGATGTTCACCAGATGGGCGAACGCGGCCTGGTTCTCGGCGCTGGTCACCCAGCGGGCCAGGGCGAGCGCGGCGGGCGCGTTCTTCGTCGCCTTGGAGATCGACAGGCCCTGCACGTAGAGGGGCGGCGTGCCCATCGCCTTCGACGGCACGACCTTGGGCGCCAGGCTCGGGTTGTCGGTGGCCAGGCTCGTGATGTAGTTGCCGCCGCCGGTCGTCCAGGCGACCGTGCCCTCGTTGAAGAGCTTGGCGTTGCCCGCGTAGGTGTCGGTGAGCACGTCGCGGGGCAGCAGCCCCTCCTTGAACGCGTCGCGGTACTTGTCGAGCAGCGCCACCGCCTCGGGGGTGTTGAAGGTGAACCGGGTGCCGTCGGGCGACATGATCGGCACGCCCGCGTTCGTCAGGTCGCCCAGCTCGGGGCGGCGGCTCATCAGATAGACCTTGCCGCCCGACTTCTCCTTGAGCGTCCTGGCCTGGGCGATGAGCTCGTCCAGTGTCGCCGGCAGTTTCTCCGGGTCGAGCCCGTTCTTCGTGAGCAACTCGGTGTTCCAGTAGTTGACGTCGGTGTTGAGGTACCAGGGGTAGCCGTAGGCGCCCTGGACTCCCGGGTAGCGGTAGGCGTCGAGGGCGCCGGGGACGTATTCGGCGGCCAGCTTCTGGTCGGCCTGGGCGACGTCGAGCAGGATGCCCTGCCGGATGAGCGGGACGGCGAAGTCGGGCGGCAGGTTGACGACGTCGGGCAGGGTGCCGCCGGCCGCCTGGCTGAGGACCTTGTCGGAGTAGCCCTCCGCCGGCTGGTCGAGCCATTCGACCTCGGTGCCCGGATACCGCTTCTCGAAGCCGTCGATGACGCCCTGGACGTAGTCGGTGAACTTCGGCTTCAGCGCCCACGTCTGCAGGCTCACCTTGCCCTTCACCTCGCCGCCCGCGCTCGGGGCCGGCGCCGCCTCCTCCGCGGTCCCGCCGAGCCCGCAGCCCGCGATCGTGACGACCAGTAAGGCCAGTCCTGCCCAGTACCTTCGCATCGCGCTCTCCTTAGGGCACTAAACCGCTCTAGTTGCCGGACTATTACCGGGCTAGACTCCGCTGTCAATAGGTGCCAGGAGACCGAGGGAGCGCGCGTTGGCCCGACCCACGATCGCCGACATCGCCCAGCGGGTGGGGGTGTCCAAGGGCGCGGTGTCGTTCGCGCTGAACGGCCGCCCCGGGGTCAGCGAGGCGACCAGGGCGCGCATCCTGGAGGCGGCCAGGGAGATGAACTGGCGGCCCCACAGCGCCGCCAGGGCGCTCGGCGGGGCCAGGGCGGAGGCCGTCGGGCTGGTGATCGCCCGGCCGGCCAGCACACTGGGCGTGGAGCCGTTCTTCGCCCAGCTCCTGTCGGGGCTGCAGGCCCGGCTCTCGCGCCAGCAGGTGGCCATGCACCTGCTCGTCGTCGAGGACTCCGCGGCCGAGATCGAGGTCTACCGCGAGTGGACGTCGGCGCACCGGGTGGACGGGTTCATCCTGGTCGACCCGCAGGTCCGCGATCCGCGCCCGGCGGCATTGGAGGAGCTGGGGGCGCCGGCCGTGGTGCTCGGCGGGTCGGGCGGGCCAGGGCCGCTGTCCAGCGTATGGGCCGACGACAGGGAGGCGATGCTGTCGGTCGTCGACTACCTGGCCGCGCTCGGGCACCGGCGGATCGCGCACGTCGCGGGCCTGCCCGGGTTCCGGCACACCCAGCGGCGCATCCGCGCGCTGCGCGACTCGGCCAGGCGGCTCGGCCTGACCGGCGCGGTGTCGCTGCCCACCGACTACAGCGACGCCGAGGGCGCGGCGGCGACGCGGACGCTGCTCTCACGCGGACGGGCCGGGGCCTCTCGGCCGAACCCCCGTCCGGCCGCCCGTCCGGCCGCCCGTCCGACCGCGATCGTGTACGACAGCGACGTGATGGCCCTGGCCGGCCTCGGGGTCGCGATGGAGATGGGCGTGCGCGTGCCGGACGAGCTGTCCGTCGTGGCCTTCGACGACTCCGTGCTGACCCGGGTGACCCATCCGGCCATCACCTCCCTGTCGCGCGACACGTTCGCGCTCGGCGGGCAGGTGGCCGAGGTCGTGCTGGAGGTGATCGCCGACCCCGGCACCCGGCGGAACGTCAAGACCGCCACGCCCCGCCTCGTCATCAGGGGGAGCACGGCCGCACCTCACTAAAGCGGTTTAGATGCTCTGAGCCGCCTCTTACCGGGAGTAGTTGAAAGGCGTACGTTTGAGGCATGGCTGCGACCCCGGAAACGGTGCACTGGCGCGGTGTGCACCATCTCGCCCTCGTGACCTCGGACATGGACGCCACCGTGCGCTTCTGGCACGGCGTGCTCGACGCCCGGCTCGTCACCACCCTCGCCGTCCCCGCGTTCAAGCACTACTTCTTCGAGGTCGGCACGGGCAACACCGTCGCCTTCTTCGAGTACACCGGCCAGGACCTCGACAGCTTCGCCAAGCCGGCCGGCGTCCCGTACGCGAAGGCGGCCCAGTTCGACCACCTCTCGCTGCACCTGCCGGACGAGGACGCGCTCAACCGGCTGCGCGACCGGCTCAAGGAGCACGGCTGCGAGGTCACCGACGTCATCGACCACGGATTCCTGCGCTCGATCTACTTCAGCGACCCCAACGGCATCGCGATGGAGGCGTCCTGGTGGACCGTCGACCCGACGGGGCGCCCGGTGGACTACGCCGACGAGCGGCTCTTCGCCGACCCCGACCCCGTTCCGGCCGTGCGTGAGCTGCGCGAGGAGGGACGCCTGCGCCACACGGTCGCCACCCGCCTGGTGGACGGCATCGTGGAGGACCTCCGCCGCGAGGGGATCACCCTGGAGCGGTGACACCTCCTCGGGGAGGCTGTCCGGACGCCGAGAGGATCCCCCGGGGTGGTCACCACATGCCGGGCGGGCAGGCGGGCAGGTCCACCCCGGGGGATCCCCGCTCATGCGCAGGCGTAGCCGGAGGGCGTCTGCGTGTCGCCGTTCGGCCGGCTGACCTGGAAGCCGAAGCTGGTGCTCGCCCCCGCGCCCAGGTTGCCGTTGTAGTTCGCGTTCCTGGCCGTGACGTTCTGGCCGCTGACGGTCACGGCGGCGTTCCACGAGCCGGTCAGGGTGTGGCCGGCGGGCAGGGTGAAGGTGACGGTCCAGCCGGTGATCGCGGACGAGCCGCTGTTGGTGACCGTCACGGGCTGCACGACGTAGCCGGTGCTCCACTGGGTCTGCACGGTCGCCGCGGCCGTGCAGCCGCCGCCGACGGGCCCGGTCGTGGTGGTGAACGTGGCCGCCGCCGAGTTGCCGGAGAGGTTCCCCGCCCCGTCCCGCGCCCGTACGTAGACCTGGTACTGCGTGCTCGGGGTCAGCCCGGTCAGGTTGATCGACGCGGTGGTGCTGCGCCCGAGCAGCGTGTCCGTCGCCCCCTGCTCGCGGTAGACGTCGTACCCGGCCAGCCCGCTGCCGCCGCTGTCGGTCGAGGCGGACCAGGTCAGGGTGGCGGAGTTGGAGGTGACGTTGCTCGACGCGGGCGTGCCCGGCGTGGTCGGCGGCGTGGTGTCGGTGGAGGTGCCGCCGGAGAGCGCGTCGTGCACGGCGGTGTACGAGGGCTTCTGCTGGTAGCTCTCGTCGTAGATCAGCGCGGCGCCCTCACCGGAGAACGTGTCCGGCACCCACGAGTACTTGTCGGTGAAGCCCCAGATCGTCACCCCGGCGCAGGCGGTGACCGCGTTGCAGGCGTTGACGACGTTGCGGTAGTAGGTGGCCTGGGTGGTGTCCTTGCTGCTGTTCCTGGGCATCTGCATGCGGACGTCCAGTTCGGTGATCCGCACCTGCACGCCGAGGTCGGCGAAGCGCTGCAGGTTCTGCTGCAGGTCGTTCGGGAAGCCGTACTGGATGGCGAGGTGACCCTGGAAGCCCACGCAGTCGACCGGGACGCCCTGCTGGCGCAGCGACGAGACCAGGTTGTACATCGCGGTGCTCTTGGCGTTGATCCCCTCGACGTTGTAGTCGTTGATGCACAGACGCGCGTTGGAGTCGGCGGCGCGGGCGGCGCGGAAGGCGTCGGCGATGTAGCTCTGGCCCAGCGTGTTGTACCAGAACGAGGTGCGCATGTTGCCGTTGTCGTCGAAGACCTCGTTCACCACGTCCCACGACACCACGGCCGGATTGTCGGCGTAGCGGCCGACGACCTGGCTGATGTGGTTCTGGATCGCCGTGCGCATGGCACTGGCGCCGAGGCCCTGCACCCAGCCGGGCGTCTGCTGGTGCCAGATCAGCGTGTGGCCGTGGACCTGCTGGTTGTTCTGCGTGGCGAAGTTGACGATGGCGTCGGCGCCGGAGAAGTTGAACTGGCCCTGGCTGGGCTGGGTGGAGTCCCACTTCATCGCGTTCTCGGCGGTCACCTGGCTGAACTCGGTAGCCGCGATGTTGCGGTAGGAGGTCTCGCCGGACAGCGGGCTGGTGGCGAGCGCCGCGCCGATGAACTTGCCGCGCGCGGCGGCGTGCGTGCGCAGGGGACCCGACGCTTCGGCCGCGGTAGCGGGCAGGAGGAAGGCTGCGAGCATCCCCACCAGCGTGAGGACTCTGAGGAGCGAGGACGAATGCACGGGCATCTACCTCCGGAGGCAGGCACTCGGTTCCGAAAGTTTCGGCCTGAGTCAGACCGCATCGCCGACGGTATTGATCTGCCCATGGGTGGTCAACAGCGCGCTGACCACCGCGCCAAAGCAGCAGATGACCGTCAGAAACTATCGGCCTGTTTATGAAACTTTCATGCCGGGTTGGGCGCGACACGCGTATCTAGCGCCACGTACCTACCGGTCGGTACTGTGAATTTATCCGGAATTAACGTCCACTGCGGGAGTTCGCGGTATGTCTCTTTCGCACGCCCAGGTCCAGGCTCAGCTCACCGGTCCCGGCCAGCTGTTCGAGATGCAGGAGATCGGCGACACCGGCGTACGCACCTGGAAGCACGCGCCGGCGCACTTCCGGGCGCTGCTGGAGATGAGCAGGTTCCACGGCGAGAAGGTCTTCCTCGTGTACGAGGACGAGCACATCACGTTCGAGGACCACTTCCGCCGCGCCGCCACCCTGGCCAACCGCCTGGTCGAGGAGTACGGCGTGGGCAAGGGCGATCGGGTGGCCGTGGCGATGCGCAACTATCCGGAGTGGGTGATCTCGTTCTCGGCCGTGCTGGCGACGGGGGCGATCGCCGTACCGCTCAACGCCTGGTGGACGGAGGCCGAGCTGGCCTACGGCGTGAGCGACTCCGGCGCCAAGGTGCTGATCGCGGACGGTGAGCGGGCGCTCAAGCTGGCCTCGACGGGCGTGCCGCTGATCGTCACCCGCGGCGAGGCCCCGGCGGGGGCGCGCACGTTCGAGGACGTGCTGGGCGAGGTCGTCGCCGACGTGAAGCTTCCCGACGTCGAACTCCTCCCCGACGACCCGGCCACGATCTTCTACACCTCGGGCACGACCGGCCACCCCAAGGGCGCCCTGGGCAGCCACCGCAACCTCGGACAGTCGCCGATGACGGTCGCGTACGGGCTGATGCGCGCGGTCGCCCTGGCCGGCAAGGACGTCGCGGCGGCGGCCGGCAGCCGCAGGATCACCCTGCTGACCGTCCCGCTCTTCCACGTCACCGGCTGCTTCTCCGCCATGACCACCACCATGTTCAGCGGCGGCGGCCTGGTGCTGATGTACAAGTGGGATCCCGAGCAGGCGCTGCGCCTCATCGAGCGTGAGCGCGTTTCCGCGATGATCGGCGTGCCCACCAACGCCTGGCAGCTCATGTCCCACCCCGACTTCGGCAAGTACGACCTGTCGTCCCTGACCACCCTCGGCTACGGTGGCGCGCCCGCCCCGCCCAAGCTCCTGGAACGCATCACCACGAACCTCCCCGACCGCGCCCCCTCCAACGGCTACGGCATGACCGAGACCACCGCCCTGGCCGTCGGCAACGGCGGCGCCGACTACCAGGCCAGACCCGACAGCATCGGCCGTCCCTCGCCCGTCGTGGACGTACGCGTGGTCGACCCGCTGGGCGCCGAACTCCCGCCCGGCGAGGTCGGCGAACTGTGCGTCCGCGGCCCGAACGTCATCCTCGGCTACTGGAACAAGCCGGAGGCGACCGCGCAGACGTTCGTCGACGGCTGGCTGCACACGGGCGACCTGGCCAAGATCGACGAAGAGGGCTTCGTCTACATCGTGGACCGGGCCAAGGACATGGTGATCAGGGGCGGCGAGAACGTCTACTGCGCCGAGGTGGAGGCCGCCCTGTTCGAACACCCGGCGGTGGACGACGCCGCCGTGATCGGCGTACCGCATGACGAGCTGGGCGAGGAGGTCGGGGCGGTCATCCGCACGGCACCCGGGGCGTCGGTCACGGGGGACGAACTGCGCACGTTCCTGACGGACCGGATCGCCAAGTTCAAGATCCCCGCGCACTTCTGGTTCCGGGACGGCGAACTCCCCCGCAACCCCGGCGGCAAGATCCTCAAAACCCATCTCCGTCGCGAAGTCCTGGGCCTCTGACCCACCCGCAAAGCCCCGGCCTCCGACCCAGCCCACGAAGCCCTGGGCTCTGACCCGCCCCGCACGACCTCGACCCCGCCGCACCCGGCGCCCCCCGCCCACCCCGCCGTGGCGCGCGGGCCCACCCACCCCACCCTGGCACCACCACACCCATCACCGGCGACGCTGAGCCCCAGCCGACAGCACTGAGCCCGATACCGAGCCCTTGGCCCGGCACGCCACCCTCAACACCGGACGCACCACCCACGTACGGCACCAGCGGGCCCCGCCACCCGGCGCGCTTGCGACACCCAGCCCACCCTCCGCCCGGCACGCGCTACCCGGGCTTCCGGCGCGCTCGATCCAACGCTCCCGGCCCCAATCCGCGCCACACCAGCGGCCGCAACCCTTCCGAGCCCCCGCGCGAAGAACTCTGCCGGAAAGCCCCCGAGCCCCGAGCCCCGAGCCCCGAGCCCCGACGGCAGACTCGTGCCGCGGGCCGCAGCCCTTGTGACGACGGCCACAATCTTCGCCGCGTCTCCCCTGGTCAACGCGGGTGCAGACACCATCACTTACCTGGCGCGTAATCGCGGCCCCTACCCCCGGCCTGACATCTTTCAGGTGTTCGCACTGAGGCCCGACGAAGGAGCCCGAGATGACCGCCGTACCCGTCACCACCGACCGGATGAAGTTCCTGCGCCTGGCGCTGGCCACCGATGCCGTCGTCACCGGCGGCAACGGGCTGATCTACCTCGCGTTCGCCGGCCCGGTGAGCACCCTGCTCGGCCCGGACGCCGGCCTGCTGCGCGCGATCGGCGGCTTCCTGCTCGCGTACGGCGCCGCCGTCGCCCTCGTGGCCGGCCACCGCACGATCAGCCCCGCCGCCACCAAGGCGGTGATCGCCGCGAACGTCATCTGGACCCTGGGCAGCGTCGCGTCCGTCGTCACGGGCGCGATCGGGTTCACCACGATGGGCGCCGTCTGGGCCATCGCCCAGGCCCTGGTGGTGGCCGGGTTCGCCGAGCTCCAGATCATCGGCCTGCGCAGAAGCCGCACCAACTAGGACAGGAGACACCCCATGACCCTCATCGACCGCTACATCGACTGCTGGAACCAGACCGACCCCGAAGCCCGCGCCAAGGCCGTGGCCGACCTCTGGACCGAGGACGCCACCTACACCGACCCCCTCGCGGACGTCACCGGCCACGCCGGGATCGCCGCGGTGATCGAGGCCGCACAGGGCATGTTCCCCGGCCTGGTCTTCTCCGCGGGCGAGGTGTACGACGCCCACCACCACATCGCCCGCTTCACCTGGCACCTGGGCCCCGAGGGCGGAGAGCCGGTCGCCATCGGCTTCGACGTAGCCGAACTGACCGAGGACGGCCGCATCCGCAAGGTCCTCGGCTTCCTGGACAAGGTCCCGTCCTGACCCCAGAAGAAGCCACCCCGGGCCGAGCTCCCGGACACTCTGAACGAAGAGCGCCCGGGACAACCCCCCGGGCGCTCTGGAGGAAGCTCCTCCGGGACAACCTCCCGGGCGCCCTGGAGGAAGCTCCTCCGGGACAACCCGCCCGGGGCCTCTAAGGGCCGGGCCGGGGCTTGCGGCATCTCGCGCGTCCGGGGATCGGCCACAGCGCAGGCACGATCATCGGCACGACCGCGCCGATGACCACCACCGTCAGGACCACCGGCCACATGCCCACCGTCCCGCCGATCAGCCTGGCCACCAGCACGCCGATCGGCGCGGGCACCAGAACGAGCTCTTCCGGAACAGCTTCCCGGCGCTCTGGACGGAGCCCCCGAAGAGACCCACCCTCCCAAAGAGACCCCCGAAGACCCGCCCCCGGAAAAGAGGGCCACTCTCCAGAAGAACCCCACTCCCTGGAAGAAGCCCGCCCCTGGAAGGGGCCCACCGCGAAAAGGCCGACCCCAGGAAGGAAACAGCTACCCGGCAAGGACCGGTCCCAGGCGACGCCCCCCGGAAAGAACGGCCTCGAAAGAGGGCTACCTCCCGGAAACGGACATCCTCGGAAAGAGGACGGCCACCCGGACGAGAACGATCGTCGGACGAGAACGAGGACGATCCACCTGACAAGAACGATCGCCCGGACGAGACCGATCCCCTGAAGGACCTCGGGATCCGGATCTCCCCCGGAAGACCTCGGGATCCGGACCGAGGTCCCCCGCGCCATCTCTCCAGGCTCGACCACCTCTCCAGCCCGTACACGCAAGCTCCTCTCGAAGGAGAGAGATCGGGATACCCTGCCTGCGGTGCCTAGAACCACGTGACCGGAGGAGTCGACGCTGAGATGACGACGACAGGGCGACCGATGCCAACCCAGGACGACATACTCGGCTACTTCGACACGCTGTCGAACTGGGGCCGGTGGGGCGAAGCCGACGAACTCGGCACGCTGAACCACGTCACCGACGACGTCCGGCTGGCGGCGGCACGCGCCGTACGCCACGGCAGGAGCGTGTCGTGCGCGTGGGAGATCGCCGTACCGGAGGACATGGAGCGATCGACGACGTCGTGCCCGTGCGCCGCCGACATGCCGGGGGCCGAGAACATGCCGGTGGCCGCGTTCCACAAGGACCGGCGCTGGGGCTTCTCCTCCGAACGGCTCGGCATCACGTTCCACGGCAACACCGTCACCCATATCGACTCGCCGTGCCACATCTTCTGGGACGGCGAGATGTACAACGGCCGGCCGCACTCGCTGGTCGACCCCGCGACGGGATCGGCGTGGGCGACCGTCACGGCGGCGGCGAACGGGATCGTCACGCGCGGCGTCCTGCTGGACATCGCGGCCGCGCGGGGCGTGCCGTGGCTCGAACCGGGCGAAGGAGTCTTTCCGGACGACCTCGAGGAGGCCGAACGCCGTCAGGGCGTACGGGTGCGCTCCGGCGACGCGGTGCTCCTGCGGACCGGCTACGGCCGCGCCCGGCACGAGGCCGCCGCGACCGCCGGTTTCACGCAGACCGGCTGGCACGCGTCGTGCCTGCCGTGGCTGCGTGAGCGCGAGGTCGCACTGATCGGCGCCGACTCGCCGCAGGAGGTTCTGCCGTCGGGGTACGACGACGTGCTGATGCCGGTTCACGCCGTGGGCCTGGTCGCGATGGGTCTGTGGCTGCTCGACAACTGCGACCTGGAGGCGTGCGCGGCGACGGCCACCGAGCTCGGCCAGTGGGACTTCCAGCTCGCGATCGCACCGATCCGCCTCGCCGGCACCTCCGGCAGCCCCGTCAACCCGATCGCCACCTTCTGACCCCGCTTCGCGAGGCGCCCGCCGCCTGACTGCGGCCCGTGAGATGAGCCCAATCCGCCCACTGCCGCAAAGTGCCCGCCGCCCGACCCGCAGCTCCCGCGATGCCCGCCAGGCTGCGAAACACCCGTTCCGTACGGGAAGTTCGGCACCTGAAGTTCCAAACCCTGGAACACGGTCGCGAGCGGCGAGGGCACACCGTCTCCCGTGTACAACACATCAGCCAGGACCCAGCCGCCACGCACAAGAATCCATTTGCCCCGGCCAGCACCTTGGCCGGACAATCTAGACTCGTGCTTGCCGCTGTCAGACGTCTTCTCCGTCACCTTTCGCTGGATCTGAGCCCGCTACGCGATTCGCGCGACTACCGGCTGCTCTTCGGGTCCGGCGTCATCACGATGTTCGGCACGATGATCTCCATGGTCGCGGTGCCGTACCAGATGAAGGAGCTGACGGACTCCTACCTGGCGGTCGGGCTGGTGAGCCTGGCGGAGTTCGTGCCGATGGTGGTGTGCGGCCTGTGGGGCGGCGCCATCGCCGACGCGCTCGATCGCCGCCGGATCATCTGGCTGAGCGAGCTGGGGCTGCTGGTCACCTCCGCGGCGCTCATGATCAACGCGATGCTGCCCGACCCGCAGGTCTGGGTCCTGTACGTGATGGGCGCGCTGGCCACCGGCGTGGGCTCGTTGCAGCGGCCCAGCCTGGAGGCGGTGATCCAGCAGGTGGTCAAGCACGAGCAGCAGAGCGCGGCCGCGGTGCTGTCGAGCCTGCGCTGGAACTTCGGCGCCATCGTGGCCCCGGCGCTGGGCGGCCTGATGCTGACGGCCTGGGGCACGGCCTCCGCCTACGCCCTCGACACGCTGACGTTCGTGCTCTCCCTGGTGCTGCTGTGGCGGGTCAGGGCCATCCCGCCCGCCGACGACGCCGCCCCTGCCTCGATCAGGTCGCTGATCGAGGGCGTCCGTTACGCCGTGAGCCGCAAGGATCTGATGGGCACCTACCTGGTGGACATCGCCGCCATGGTGTTCGCGATGTCGACGGCGCTCTACCCGTTCCTGGCCGAGGAGCTGAGGGCGCCCGAGGCGCTCGGGTTGCTCTACTCGGCGGCCGCGGTGGGCGCTCTGATCGCCTCGCTCACCGGCCGCTGGACGGCCCGCGTCCAGCGGCAGGGTGTGGGCGTGATCGTCGCCGCCGCGGCCTGGGGCGTGGCCGTGACCCTGACCGCTTTCGCGCCGGACGTTTGGATGATCTTCGTCTGCCTCGCCTTGGCCGGCGCGGCAGACATGATCAGCGGCATCTTCCGCCTGACGATGTGGAACCAGACCATCCCGCCGGAGCTGCGCGGCCGCCTGGCCGGCATCGAACTGCTCTCCTACGCCAGCGGGCCGATGCTGGGCAACGCGCGGGCCGGCCTCATGGCCAACTTCGGCGGCACCCGCTTCTCCCTCGGCGCGGGCGGCGCGCTGTGCGTGGCCGCCGTCCTCGCGCTGGCCGCCGCCCTGCCGAGATTCCGCGCGTACGACGCCAGGACCGACGAGCACGCCCTGGCGGAGAAGGCCCGCAGGCAGGCCACGACCGACCAGGCTCCCACCGACCCGGCCCAGGCCCCCGCCTGACAACCACCTCGTGATCTCCTCAAGGAGCCACCACCCCACAAACCAGCCGCCGACAAGCCACCACCGCTCAAGCCCTCCACCCGCGAACCGTTACCCCACCACCCACCTGCCGGCGAGCCATCACCTCGCCAGCCACCGATCACTCGCCCAGCAGCCCCAGAGCGCCTGACCAACCGCCAGGGCGCACCACCGAGCCGTGACCCTGCCAATCACTCCTGTCACCGCTCATCACCGGCCCTCGGCGGCGGCGAATGTCGTCAGGGCCTCGGCGTCGGAGTAGACGCTGGTGACGTATTCGTCCACCCACTCCCTGATGCCCTCGTATCCGCTCTCGGCGAGCAGCCGCTCCCGCACCGTCCGCGCGTCCAGCGGCGTGGTCCGCAACGTCACCGCCCCGCTCTTCCCGTCGAGCAGCGCCCACTGCGCGCCGTAGCGCCCGTACGGCATGCCGACCGACCCCGGGTTGACCACCAGCACCCGATCCGCCAGCCGGACGAACGGCATGTGCGTGTTGCCCAGCACCACGGTGTCGGCCTTCTCCCCGGCCAGCACCTCGCCCCATCGCGCCAGGGAGCTGTCCACGAGGATCGTCTCCTCGTCGCTGCGCGGCGTGGCGTGCACGAACAGCGTCCGCCCCAGCCGCCCCAGCTCGATCTCCTGCCGGGCGGGAAGGCCGGCCAGGAACTCGACCTGCTCCTCCCTGAGCTGACCCGCCGCCCACACCGACGACGGGTAGGGGCAGTCCTTGCCCGCCGCCACCTCCACGAGCTCACGGTCGGCGTTGCCGTTAACCCAGGACGCGCGCTCTCCCAGCGAGGTGAGCAGGTCGAGCGTCTCCACGGGCATCGGCCCCGCGGCCACGTCACCGGTGAGCACGATCCGGTCGGCGGACTTCACCTCGGGCTCGGCCAGCACGGCCTCCAGCGCGGGCAGCACACCATGGATGTCGGAGAGAACGGCGATTCGCATAGGGCAACTCTGCCGTGTCGCACGACCGCCGGAGCCGATGTTCGCTACCCGGCGAACGACTCAGCCGATCGCGAACCGTACGGCTCACTCCGCCTCGCGCCACCCGTCGTACCGGTCGATCAGCTCGTCGACCTTGGCCAGGTGACCGGCGTCCAGTCCCTCAACGACGACCAGCCACTGCGCGTCCTCGGCGTCGTCCTCGCCGGCGAGGGTCTCCCGTACGACGCGCGGCACCCCCAGCTCGGGAAACCACTCCCCCAGCGTCTCGGCGACCTCCTCGGCGTCGTCCCGCTCCGCGAACACCAGCAAGTACTTCATGGACCAATCTTCTTATCTTCCGCTTCCGTGTCTTGACGTTCACCGGGCGTGAGCGCAATAGATCGGTAGCGTTGAGCCATGACTGCCGAAGCGATGATCACCAGGATGACGTCTCCATAGCTGCCCGACTGGATCTTCCCGCCCCCCGAGGGCTTCGTAGCGGAAGATCTCGATCACATTCCGGATTTGCCTGCGCACACAGAGTTGATCGATGGAAGCTTGGTCTTCGTGAGCCCGCAGAGACACTTCCGTCACGTAGTCATCCGCGAGTTGGAACACGCGCTGATGCAGTTCTTGCCCGCGGACCACGAAGTGGTGGGGCAGATGACCGTGAAGCTGGGTGCGCGTCAGCGACCGGAGCCCGACATCATCGTGGTCGGTCCCGACGCGCCCCACGGCCCCGACGTCGCCTGCTACGATGCCGCGGACGTCGTGCTCGCCGTCGAAGCGGTCTCCAAAGAGTCCGAAGTGCGAGACAGGCAGCGCAAGCCGGTCCTCTACGCCGAGGCCGGGATCCCCCGCTTCTGGCTGGTCGAAGAGATCAACGGCCGGCCCGCCGTCTATGTCTACGAACTCGACCCCACCACGCGCTCCTACGTCGCCACCGGCGTCCACCATGACCGGCTCAAGCTCGCGGTCCCCTTCGACCTCGACATCGACCTCACCACGCTCCACCCGAGCCGCACCCGCTAGACGCCAGAAGGGGCCGGCGTACCGGCCCCTCCATGACGACGAGTTCAGCCGCGCAGTTGCGCGCCCACCCGGTCGGCCGCCATCGCCACCGCCGCGTCACGGGCCGCCGTGGTCTCCTCGACCGTCAGCGTACGGTCGGCCGCGCGGAAGCGCATCGAGTAGGCCAGCGACTTGTTCCCCTCGCCCACCTGCTCCCCTGCGTACACGTCGAACAGCCGGATCGACTCCAGCAGCGCCCCGGCCCCGTCACGCAGCGCCGCCTCCACGTCGGCCACCGGCGTGAAGTCGGGCACGATCAGCGCGACGTCCTGCGTGGCCACCGGATAGGCGGACACCGAGGGCGCCTGCACCGGCCCGGGCATGGCCGCCTCAAGGCGCGACAGCTCCAGCTCCATCGCCACCGTACGCGGCGGCAGGCCGTAAGCCTCGACCACCCGCGGGTGCAGCTCACCGGCGTGGCCGACCAGCGTGTCGCCCGCGTAGAGGGCGGCGCACCGGCCGGGGTGCCAGGGCTCGTGCTGGTCGGCGCTGATGGACAGCTCGACCCGCGCCTCCGCCGCGACGAGCCGGGCAGCCTGCACCGCGTCGGCCCAGGTCGCGGGGCGGCCCGCGCCCCACCAGCCGGATGGTTCGAACTCGCCGGCCAGCACCACCGCGACCCGCAGCGGCTGGTCGGGCAGCGCCGACTCGATCGAGGCCAGCTCTTCGGCGGTGGGCCGGCGCTCGACGCCGAGCACGGGGGCCACGCCTGGCGCTCCCGCGCGCGGGCGGTAGACCGAGCCGGTCTCGAACAGGGCCACGTCGGTGAAGCCGCGGCCGACGTTGCGTACGAGGGTCTTGAGCAGGCCCGGCAGCAGCGTCGTCCGCATCAGCGGCTCGTCCTCCGACAGCGGGTTGGCCAGTCGCGCGGCCACCCGGCGGGCGTCGTCGGCGGGCAGCTGCAGCCGGTCGAAGTCGTCGGGGCTGATGAACGGGTAGCTGAGCACCTCGACATGGCCGCCCTCGGCCAGGGCCCGGCCGACCCGCCGCCGTAGCCGCTGCGCCTCGGTGAGCCCGGCGCCGGCCGGGGCGGAGGGCAGCACCGACGGGAGGTCCTCGTAGCCCTCCAGCCGGATGACCTCCTCGGCCAGGTCGTTGGGGTCGGTGAGGTCGGGCCGCCACGACGGCGGCGTGACCGTGATCATGTCGTCGCCGGTGACGGCCAGCCTGGCGGCCAGCGCGCCGCCGGTCACCACCCCGGTCGGATCGACGCCGCCCCGGCGCACGGCCGGGTCGTCGCCGTCGGTGACGACGCAGCCGACCTGCTCCAGCCGGGCGATCACGGTGTCTCTGGAGTAGGTCATGCCGGCGACCCGGCCCGGGTAGCCGGACGGGATCGCGATGCGCGCGGGCGACACCTCGACCTCGGCGTGCGTGACGCCGGGCTGGACGCTCGCGCCACCCAGCTCGGCCAGCATCTGGACCGCCCGCCACGAGGCGACCAGCGGCAGCTCGCGGTCGACGCCGCGTTCGAACCGCTTGGACGCCTCCGACACCAGCCCGTGCCTGCGCGACTCGCGGGAGATGCCGGTCGCGGAGAAGTGGGCGGCCTCGATGACGATGTCGGTGGAGGCGTCGGAGATCTCGGTCTCCAGGCCGCCCATCGTGCCGGCCATCGAGATCGGCCCCGACTGGTCGGTGATGAGGATGTCGTCGGGGTCGAGGTCGCGTACGACGTGGTCGAGCGTCTCCAGCCGCTCGCCCGCCGCGGCCCTGCGGACGACGATCTCGCCCTGCAGCTTGGCCCGGTCGAACGCGTGCAGCGGCTGCCCGAGCTCCAGCATCAGGTAGTTGGTGACGTCGACGGCCAGCGACACGGGACGCACGCCCGCACGTGTGAGGCGTACCCGCATCCACAGCGGGCTCTCGGCGGCCGGGTCGAAGCCCCGCACCTCGCGCAGCACGAACCGGTCGCACGCCGTCGGGTCGGCGATGGAGGCCGGCCACGACGTGCCGCTCTCAGCGGGCAGCTCGACGTCGGCGGGGTCGCGGAAGGCCACCCCGAACGCCGTCGCCGCCTCGCGCGCCACGCCCCTGATCGACAGGGCGTAGCCGATGTCGGGCGTGATCTCCAGCTCGATCACGTCGTCGCGCAGCCCGAGCAGCTCGACCACGTCGGTGCCGATGGGCGTGCCGGCGGCCAGGACCATGATGCCGTTGTGGTCGTCGCCCAGCCCGAGCTCACGCTCGGAGCAGATCATGCCCTCGGACATGCGCCCGTACGTCTTGCGCGCGCCGACCTCGAACCCGCCGGGCAGCACGCCGCCGGGCAGCACGACCGGCACCCGGTCGCCGACGGCGAAGTTGGTGGCGCCGCAGACGATCTCGCGCGGGGTCGCCTCGCCGACCTCGACCTTGCAGTGCCTGATCGGCTTCTTGAAACCGGTCAGCTCCTCGATCTCGAGCACCTCGCCGACCACGACGTTCTTGACGTCGTGCCCGTGGGAGGCGATCGCCTCGAGCTTGAGACCGGCCGCGGTCAGCTTGTCGGCCACCTCGTGGGCGGTGACCGCCGGGAGATCGACATACTCCCGCAGCCAGGAAAGCGGGACCTTCATCAGATCTCCATTCCGAACGGGAGGGTGAAGCGCACGTCTCCCTCGACCATGTCACGCATGTCCTCGGCGTTGTGGCGGAACATCAGCGTCCGCTCGATGCCCATGCCGAAGGCGAACCCGGAGTAGCGCGCCGGGTCGACCCCGCACGCGATGAGCACGCGCGGGTTGACCATGCCGCAGCCGCCCCACTCGATCCAGCCCTCCGACTTGCAGGTGCGGCAGGGCGGGTTGCCGGGGACCGCCGAGGCGCCGCGGCAGACGAAGCACTTGAGGTCCATCTCGGCGGACGGCTCGGTGAACGGGAAGTAGTTGGGCCGGAACCGGGTCGTGATGCCCTTGCCGAACATGACCTCGGCGAACCGGTCGAGCGTGCCCTTGAGGTGGGCCATCGTCAGGCCCTCGTCGACGGCCAGGCCCTCGGTCTGGTGGAAGACCGGGGTGTGGGTGGCGTCGAGCTCGTCGGTGCGGAACGTCTTGCCCGGCGAGATCACGTAGACCGGCAGCTCGCGCTGGAGCAGCGCGCGGACCTGCACCGGCGAGGTCTGCGTGCGCAGCACCATGCCGGAGTCGGTGGAGCCGACGAAGAACGTGTCGTGGTCGGACCTGGCCGGATGGTCCTTGGCGATGTTGAGCGCGTCGAAGTTGAACCATTCGCCTTCGAGCTCGGGGCCTTCTGCCACTTCGTAGCCCATGGCGACGAAGGCGTCGGCGATGCGCTCCTGCAGCGTGGTCATCGGGTGGCGGGCGCCGCGGGGCCGCCGGTCCCAGGGCAGGGAGACGTCGACGGCCTCCTCGACGAGCACCCGCGCGTCGCGCTCGGCCTCCAGCTCGGCCTGGCGGGCTGCCAGCGCCTCGTTGATCGCCTTGCGGGCGCCGCCGACGCGCTTGCCGGCCTCGGCGCGGGCGGCCGGCGGCAGGGCGCCGATCTCGCGGTTGGCCAGGGCGACGGGCGAGCGGTCACCCGCGTGCGCCAGCCTGGCCTGCTTGAGTGCGTCGAGGTCGGCGGCGGCCTTGATCGCCTCGATGGCGTCGGCCTCCATGCGGGACACCTCGTCGGCATGCAACGGTGTCACCTCGACGGGGTCGTAGTCAGACAAGAGTGAGCTCCGTATCCAGGGCTTGAGCGGAAATGAGTCTAGTGGGAGCCGCCCACCGGGCCCGAATTCCGCCTCAGACGGCGGCGAAGTCGGGTGTGCCGGTGGGCAGGGTAAATCGGAACTCCGCCCCGCCCTCGGGCGCCCGCTGCACGATGATCGTGCCGCCGTGTGCTTCGACCAGGCCCTTGACGATGAAGAGCCCGAGCCCGGTGCCACCGCGGCGGCGGCTGTTGCCGCCCCGCCAGAACTGCCTGAAGACGCGCGGAGCCAGCTCGGGCTCGACGCCCTCGCCCTCGTCGCGCACCGACACGGCAACTCCCCATTCGACGGACTCGATCTCTATGGTGACGGTGCCGCGTCCGTGGCGCACCGCGTTTTCCACCAGGTTACCCAGGATCTGGTCGATCTTGTCCTGGTCGAGCCACATCTCGGGCAGGTGCTCGTCCACCACGAGCCGGTAGCGGTTTTCGCTGTCGCCCGCCGCCACCCGGCCCGCGATGAGCCGGCGCGCCCTGGCGGGCAGATCGACGACCTGGCGGCGCACCTCCAGCCGCCCCGACTCGATCCGCGAGACGTCGAGCAGCTCGGTGATGAGCCGGGTGACGCGGTCGGCGTCGTTGTTGACGGTCTCCAGCATGACGCGCTTCTGCTCGTCGGTGAACCGGGTCCACTTGGCCAGCAGTGTCGCGGTGAACCCCTTGACGCTGGTCAGCGGCGAGCGCAGCTCGTGGGCCACGGTGGAGACCAGGTCGGCCCGGCTGCGCTCCAGGCGTGCGCGGGCGCCGCCGTCGCGCAGGGTGATCGCCACCCGGTCGACCTCGCCGCCGCGCTCCGGCTCGCGGACGAGCCTCGCGGCTACGTAGAGTTCCTGCCCGCCGGGCAGGTGCAGCGGACGCTCGGGCACCCGCGTCCTGATGCGCAGGCCGCCCTCGGGGTCGAGCGCCTTCCACCAGTCGCGCCCGTCATGGTCGCGGAAGGGGAACACGTCGTTCATGTGCCGGCCGACGGCGCGCTCCATGGCGACGCCGGTGAGGCGGGAGGCGGCCCGGTTGACGGCCCGCACGCACCCGTATCGGTCGGTCACGATGAGGCCGTCAGGAAGATCGTCGATGGCTATCGTGCACGCGGCGGCCACAACTCGCCCGTCGGTGTCTGCGCCGTGCACGACCTCGCCTCCTCCGCCTACAACGCCGACAATAGCGGGTTTCCAGCCACCTAGGGCACTCGCTGCGCCCTGGCGGAGGAGTAAAGGCATACCGCCGCGGCAGTGGCCAGGTTGAGACTTTCAGCCTGTCCGTAGATGGGCACTCTGACCACATCGTCCGCCTCGGCGAGTATCTCCTCCGGTAGTCCCCATGCCTCGTTGCCGAAGATCCACGCGGTGGGTCCCGCGAGATCGACATCGTCGAGCGTGTGCTTGCCCGCGCCGTCGGCCGCCAGCACGCGCAGGCCCCGCTCCCTTAGGTGACGCACGGCGGCGCCGACCGGTGCACCGATGGTGACGGGAAGATGGAACAGGCTACCGGCGCTGGCGCGCACGCACTTGCCGTTGTACGGATCCACGGAGGCGTCGGTGAGCACCACCGCGTCGGCCCCTGCGGCGTCGGCCGCCCGCATGACGGTCCCGGCGTTGCCCGGGTCACGCACGTGCGCGAGCACCGCGACCAGGCGCGGCTGCCCGCTCAGGGCGCGCTCCAGCGGCACGTGCACGAGCCCGCAGACGGCCACCAGCCCCTGCGGCGTCACGGTCTGGGACAGCTCCGACATGACCTCGCCGCTGGCCCGGTGCACGGGTATGCCCTGCAACATGGCCTGGGTGATGAGCTCGGGGTGACGCAACTCGGCCTCCGCCGTGCTGAACAGTTCCAGCGTCACGCCGTCGAGCTTGAGGGCCTCGCGGACCGCCTGCGGCCCCTCGGCCAGGAACTTCCTGTCCTGCTCCCTGAAGGCCCGCTTGGTGAGCCGCCTGGCGGCCTTCACCCGCGGCGACCTCACGTTGGTCAGCTCGGACCCGCCCATCCACATCCCCCAGTCGTGCGAGCAACGGCCGTACGGATGACAGCCCTTGAACAACAAAGGGCCCACCGTCATCGGTGGGCCCCTCAGAACAATTGCCTCAGCTCGCGGCCGGAGCGTTCACGTTGGCCGGAAGGGCCTTCTTGGCGGCTTCGACGAGCGTGGCGAAGGTCTGGCTGTCGTTGACCGCGAGGTCAGCGAGGATCTTACGGTCGACCTCGATGTTCGCCAGACGCAGACCCTGGATCAGGCGGTTGTAGGTCATGCCGTTCTGTCGAGCCGCGGCGTTGATGCGCTGGATCCACAGACGACGGAAGGTGCCCTTGCGGTCCTTGCGGTCCCGGTAGGCGTACGTCATCGAGTGGAGCATCTGCTCCTTGGCCTTGCGGTACAGCCGTGACCGCTGGCCACGGTAACCGCTCGCCCTGTCGAGGACGACCTTGCGCTTCTTCTTGGCGTTGAGCGCCCGCTTCACGCGTGCCATGTTGTATCTCCCCGGGGGTTCGCGCTACTTGGCGAGCAGCTTCTTGATCTTCTTGGAGTCGGCGTCGGAAAGGACGACCTCGTTCTTGAGACGGCGCGTCAGCGTGGACGACTTCCACTCGTTGTAGTGCGCGCGGTTGGCACGGCGACGCTTGATCTTGCCGGTGCCGGTGACCCGGAACCGCTTCTTCGCACCGCTGTGCGTCTTCATCTTCGGCATGTCGCCGTCTCTCCTCGTTTCGGTCGTGCCGGTGGCCGGGCCGGTGCTGGCCGGCCCGGTCGTGGCGTCTTCTTCTGCCGGTGGCTGCTGGGGTGCTGTAAGGCTAACCCCAACCGCGGGTCACTCTTCCGGTGGGGAAGGCTCCTCGCCGCCACGCTGTGCCTTGGCTGCGGCCTTCTCCGCCTTCGCCTCGGCCTTCTTCTTGTGCGGACCGATCACCATGATCATGTTACGGCCGTCCTGCTTGGCGTGGGACTCGACGAATCCCAGCTCCTGAACGTCGTCCGCCAGCCGCTGCAGCAGCCGGAAGCCGAGCTCCGGGCGGGACTGCTCGCGTCCGCGGAACATGATCGTGACTTTGACCTTGTCTCCCGCCTTGAGGAACCGCACCACGTGACCCTTCTTGGTCTCGTAGTCGTGCGGGTCGATCTTCGGCCGGAGCTTGATCTCCTTGATGATCGTGTGCGCCTGATTCTTGCGCGCCTCGCGCGCCTTCATCGCGGACTCGTACTTGAACTTGCCGTAGTCCATGAGCTTGCACACGGGCGGTCGAGCCGTGGCCGCGACCTCGACAAGGTCGAGGTCGGCCTCCTGGGCGAGCTTCAGCGCGTCATGTATGGAGACGATGCCGACCTGCTCGCCGTTCGGGCCCACGAGGCGAACCTCGGGAACTCGGATACGCTCGTTGATGCGGGGCTCAGTGCTGATGGGGCCTCCTAGGTTTGCGATCCCTACGTGCTCGTCGTGACGGGAGCTCAACGCGCTCGCAGAACGCGAAAAGCCCCGCACGTCGCGCATGCGGGGCCACTGAGCTCTGTGGCTTCGTGGCCTTGAGCTCCCCGGAGTAGTCCGGCGTGATCCTGGACCCGGCCACCTCGCGGTGACTCAGGTGGGAGGGAGACCTCCGCTTGCGCGTCCAGCAAGGCATGCCGGACCGATCAGAGAGCTACACTACCACAACGACGAGACGTTCTCGATTCATCCCACCGGCGCATCCCGACGCACCGGCGCGGTACGTGGATCGGGGCGGCCGGTTCAGCGTGCTCGTGCGGCCGTGCGGCGGAGGATCTCGGACTCCCCCGCGGCGCGCATCGCCTCGACCGGCACGTCCGCGACGCCCGTCATCAGCCGCACCTGCCGCACCGCCTGGTGCAGCAGCATCTCGAAGCCGCCGATCACGGTGCCGCCCGCCGCCTGGACCGCCGCCGCCGCGCCGGTCGGCCACGGCGAGTAGACCACGTCGAACAGCGCGGGCACGCGCGCCAGCCGGTCGGCGAAGACGTCGGCCGCGCCGCCCGGCAGCGTGGAGACCACCAGGTCCACCTGTGTGCGCGCGTCGAGCTTGTCGAACGTCTCCACCGCCAGCGCCACGCCCAGCCGCTCGGCCACCGCCACCGTCTCCCCCGCCCGCGCGGGATCGCGCACCAGCAGGGTCGCCGAGTGGAGCCCGAGGTTGCGCAGCGCCGCCAGCGTCGAGGCCGCCGTGGCCCCGCCGCCCAGCACGGTCGCCGACCGTGGGGCGGGCACCCCCGCCTCGGCCAGGGCCCGCTCGATGCCGTAGACGTCGGTGTTGTCTCCGTGGCGCCGCCCGTCCTGGAAGATCACGGTGTTGGCCCCGCCCACCTCGACGGCCGTCTCGGAGACCGTGTCGAGCAGGGGCAGCACGGCCCGCTTGAGCGGCATCGTCAGTGACAGCCCGGCCCAGGTGTCGTCGCCGGCGCCCGCCTGGCCGCGTACGGGCCCGAGCCCGGCCAGCAGCTCGGGCAGGCGCGCCTCGTCGCACTCGAACGCCTCGTAGCTCCACCCGCCGAGCCCCATCGCCTGATAGGCGGCCCGGTGCAGGTACGGCGAGAGCGAATGGCCGATGGGCGAACCCATCACCGCAGCCCGCATCCCCCACTCCTTCCGAACAGCACGACCCTACCGTCAACGCGGCACGTGACCATCCAAGGCGGCACAGGAGCGGCACAGGAAACGCGCACGGCCGCCCGGAGTGGTCCGGGCGGCCGTGGCGAGATGCTTCGGCGAGCGTGCGTACGTGCGGGTCAGCCGCCGTTGCGCTTGAACTCCGCAAGCAGTTCGTTGAACTCCGCCTCCGTGGTGGCGAACTTGGTGACGCTGCTCTTGGGGTCGGTGGCGACGAAGTAGCGCCACGTGCCCTTGGCCGGGTTGAGCGCCGCCTCGATGGCGTGGTCGCCGGGGTTGGTGATGGCTCCGGGCGGCAGGCCCAGGTTCGCGTACGTGTTGTACGGGTGCTTGATCTTCGTCTCGGCGAAGGTGGCGGTGGTGCGGTACTTCTTGAGCGCGTACATCACCGTGCTGTCCATCTGCAGCTTCATCGGCGGGTTGAGCTCAAGCCGGTTGTAGATGACGCGCGCGATCTTCGCCATGTCCTCCTGCCGGCCCGCTTCGGCCTGCACGATGCTGGCGATGACGACGATCTCGTGCGGCGTGCGGCCGAGGGCCTTGGCGCCGCCCTCGATGTCCATCTGCTCGGCCGTCTGGTTGAACCGGTCGACCATCGCCGTCAGCATCTGCTTCGGCGTGGTCTTGGGCTGGAACTCGTACGTGGCCGGGAAGGCGTACCCTTCGAGCCTGCCCTTCGCGTACGACGGCAGGTCCAGGTCCTTGGTGTTCTTCGCCGCGGCGGTGAACTCCTTGACCGGCTTGCCGGTCTCCTTCGCGAGGGTGGAGAGGGTGTCGGACAGCCGCAGCCCCTCCTTGATCGTCACCTTGGCGAGCAGCCGGTTGTCCGCGCCGAGGCGCTGGACCGCGGCGGCCGCGGACATCTTCTTGGCCATCTTGTACTCGCCCGGCTGCAGCTTGTCGCTCATCCCGGCGTTGGCGATGGCGTTGGTGAACGCCCTGGCGCTGGCGACGACCCCCTGCTTCTCCAGCTCCGTGGCCACTTCTGACGCGCTCTGGCCGCTCTTGATCTCGATGACGACCTCGCCACTGCCCTGACCGGTGTAGTCGTCGGGCACGAGGGCGTCGCTGAGCCACAGGTAGCCGTAGTAGCCTCCGCCGCCGATGATGCCCGCCAGGACGATGAAGGCGAGCAGCGGCGCGATGAAGCCACCCCGATTGCGGCGACGGCGGCGCCTGCGGCCGCGTCTGGCGGCGCCGCGGCCTCCACGGCGGCCGGAACCTTCGTCGTCCTCGGGGCCGAGCAGAGTGTTCAGATCGAGATCGTTCATAGGTGCGCTGGCCAATCTCCCGGTACTGCCTGCCGGGCGTCAAGCGGAAGTGCCCAACCGGCTGGAGTCACCGAGCGAAACTGGGGGACCCGCCGCACGTGCTGCCACGGACGGCGGAGATCACTCTGGGTAGCCATGCTAAGGGACGGAAAGAGGGCGCATGCCCCGTTTTGGGGCTTTTGCGCGGAGAGAGCGGCGGCCCTGGCGAACATCAGCTCGTCCCGAGGTTCTTGTTCAACTCTTCCCGGTATCTCACGAACTCGCTCTCTTTGTTGGTGAATTTGGTGATTCTATGGCCCGGATCCGTCGTGACAAACCAGTGCCAATCACCTTCGGCAGGGTTCAGGGCTGCCATCAGCGCCTTCTCGCCCGGATTGGCGATGGGCCCCGGCGGCAGTCCCTTGTGGCGGTACGTGTTGTAGGGAGAGTTCACCTTGGTGTCACTCTCCGTTACTTTGAGTGTCCGCCGGTTCTGGGCGTAGAGCACGGTGCTGTCGATCTCCAGCGGGGTGCCCTTCTGGAGCCGGTTGTAGATCACCCGGGAGATCTTCGGGTAATCCTCGTCCGTCCCGCCCTCCGCCTGGATCATGCTGGCCACCGTGACGACCTGCAGCGGGGTGAGGTTCACCTTCGCCGCCTGCTCCTCCAGGCCCACGTGCCTGGCCGCGGTGGCGAACCGCTCGGCCATCGCGGCCAGCACGTCCACGGCTGTGTCGCCGGGCTCGATCTCGTACGTGGCGGGGAACAGGAAGCCTTCGAGCCCGTTGGCGTACTCGGGGAGCCCGACGAGGTCCTTGTCCACGCCGCGCAGCTCCTCCAGCGGCAGCCCGGACAGCTTGGCCACGCGGGTCAGCACCTCCGACACCCGCATGCCCTCGGGCACGGTCACCCGCCGCACGATCCTGGACGCCGGGGCGAGGAGCAGGTCGAGCGCCGCCGTCGCCGCCATGCCCTTGCGCAGCCGGTAGTGGCCGGGCCGCAGCCGGTCGCTCATCGCGCGGTCCTCCGTCACGTTCACGAACGACTGCACGCTCGCCACCACCCCGGCGTCGGCCAGCGCCGAGCCGATGTCCGCCGCGCTGGAGCCGGGCGGGATGCGCACCGTCACGGCGCCGCTGCCCGTCCCCTCGAAGTCGTCGGGGCTGAGGTACGGCTTGAGCATCACGATCGCGCCGAGCCCGACGGCCAGCACGCCCGCCAGCAGCCCGGCGGACAGGAGCCCGACCTTCCGCATCGCCTGCCCCCGCCCGGCCGGCACCTCTTCCTCAGCCCCAGGGCCAGGCTCGTCCCGCCCGCCAGTGGCCCCGGAATCATCCCGCTCAACCCCAGGCTCAGGGCTGTCCAACCCGGTGGAGTGCTCAGGCTCGCTCTGCCCGGTCCGGCGCTCAGGATCGCCCTGCGCGGCCCGAAGCCCGGGGTCGTCGTGTCCGGCCCGAAGCTCGGGATCATCCTGCGCGACCCCGAATTCGGGGTCGCCCTGTCCGGCGCGGTGCTCGGCGTCGTCCTGCTCCGCCCGCGGTTCCGGCTCTTCGGCCGGGCTCTGCGCGGGCTGGAACGGGATCACGTCGTCGGCGTCGTCCTCGTTCTCAGGCGTCCTGTTCACGCGATCACCTCACCGGCGACCGTCGTTCCCAGACCTGCATCCGATGCCTCGGGCACACCTGTTGTACGCGCCGAAGACCGGCCAGGATCACATCCTCCCGGCAAGAACCCCATCACCCCGGGCGAGGAACCAGCCGTGAGCCGAAGACATGCTCGCCGCTGCGGATGAAGCGCCGCACAAGAGCCGTGGCCCACCCTCAAACGGACAGGCCGCGGCCCGGCGTGCCCGCACCATGAGCGGACGAGCAGCCGGGCGGACGGGTGAATCGTGGCAGGCCGAAGAGCCGGAGCGCGGCCGTTCATGAGGCAGGTCCGTCGGCCGCGGATGGCGGTTCGACGGGCCTGCCTGGTGGTCTTTCCGTGGCGCGCTCGGAGTCGAGCGCGTCTTGCAGCAGCACCACGGCCGCCGCCTGATCGACGACGCCGCGCTGCTTCTTGGCGCGTACGCCGCTGGCCCGCAGGCCCTGCTGCGCCGCGACCGTGGTCAGCCGCTCGTCGAACAGCCGCACAGGTGTGGGCGCCAGCCGGGCCGCGAGCTTGGCGGCGAACTCGCGGGCGAGCCCGGCCGCCTGTCCTTCGCGCCCCGACAGCGAGGTGGGCAACCCCACCACGACCTCGATCGCCTCGTGCTCCGCGACGATCGCCGCGATGCGGGCGAGGTCGCCCTTGCCTCGTCTGACAGTCTCCACCGGCGTGGCCAGCATCCCCGAGGGGTCACTGCGGGCCACGCCGATACGTACGGAGCCGACGTCCACGCCGATCCGTGCACCGAACCTCATGTCAGCCGAGCTGCCCAGAAATCGCCTCTTCGACCAGGCGCAGCGCGTCGCCGATCGCCTCCGGTCGCGTGCCGCCGCCTTGCGCGACATCGTCCTTGCCGCCACCGCCACCCCCAAGAGCCTTGGCGGCGACGCCGACCAGCCGTCCGGCCTTGAGCCCCAGCTCGCGCCCCGCCTCGTTGACCGTGGCAACCACCACCGGCCGGTCGGAGGGGGCACCGGCGATCACGACGACCGCCGGCCTGTCGGCCGGGAACCTGCCACGCACATCAAGCGCGAGCTTACGCAGGTCATCGGCGCCGGTGCCATCAGGCGCGCGGTGCGTCACGACGGAGACGCCGTGCAGGTCACGAGCCTGGGCGGTCAGGTCGCCCGCGACCTGGAGCACCTGAGCCGAGCGGACCTTCTCCAGCTCCTTCTCCGCCGCGCGCAGGCGGGTGACGATGCCGTCGATGCGCTCGGGCAGCTCTTCCCTGCGCGCCTTGAGCTGCTCGGTGAGCTGCGCGACCAGCACGCTCTCGCGCGCCAGGAAGCGGAAGGCGTCGATGCCGACGAGCGCCTCGACCCGGCGCACGCCCGCGCCGACCGATTGCTCGCCCAGCACCTTGACCAGGCCGAGCTGGCCGGAGCTGTGGACGTGGGTGCCGCCGCACAGCTCGCGCGAGTAGTCGCCGATCTCGACCACACGGACCTCGTCGCCGTATTTCTCGCCGAACATCGCCAGCGCGCCCATCGCCCTGGCCTCCGCCTGCGAGGTGTAGAAGGCGTTGACCTTGAGGTCGTTGATGAGCACGGCGTTGACCTCGTCCTCGACGTCACGCAGCACGCTGGGCGGGACCGCGCCCGCCGCGGTGAAGTCGAAGCGGAAGCGGCCGGGCGAGTTCTCCGAGCCGGCCTGCGCCGCCGTCTCGCCGAGCGCGTTCTTGAAGCCGCGGTGGACGAGGTGGGTGGCGCTGTGGCTGCGTGAGATCGCGCGCCGGCGCTCCAGGTCGATCTTCGCCTGCGCCTCGTCGCCGACCTTGAGCTCGCCGCTGCGGACCTTGCCGCGGTGCACGACGAGCCCGGCCAGCGGCGTCTGCACGTCGGTGATCTCGACCTCGGCCCCGCTGGTGCGGATCACGCCCTGGTCGGCGAGCTGACCGCCGCCCTCGGCGTAGAACGGGGTGCGCTGGAGCACGACCTCGACCGTGTCGCCCTCGCTCGCCGTGGGGACGGACACGCCGTCCACGAGGATGCCGACCACGCTGGTGTCGGCCTGGTTGTGGTCGTAGCCGAGGAACTCGACCTTGCCGCCCGCCTCCAGCAGCTGCCCGAAGACGGAGATGTCGGCGTTGCCGGTCTTCTTCGCCGCCGCGTCGGCCTTGGCGCGCTGCCGCTGCTCCTTCATGAGGCGGCGGAAGCCCTCTTCGTCGACCTTGAGCCCGTGCTCGGCCGCCATCTCCAGGGTCAGGTCGATCGGGAAGCCGTAGGTGTCGTGCAACTGGAACGCCTGGTCGCCGCTGATCGACTTGCCGGACTTGCGCTTGGTCTCCTCGACGGCCACGTCGAAGATCGCGGTGCCGGTGCGGAGCGTGCCGAGGAAGCTCGCCTCCTCGGCGTCGACGACCGCGTGGATCTGCGGCGCGTCGACCTTGAGCTCGGGATACTGCTCGCCCATGACGTTGATCGCCACGTCGGTCAGCTCGTGCATGTAGCGCTGGTCGCCCGAGCCGAGCAGGCGCAGGTTGCGGATCGAGCGGCGCAGGATGCGGCGCAGCACGTAGCCGCGGCCCTCGTTGCCGGGCATGACGCCGTCGGCGACCAGCATGGTGCCGGTGCGCACGTGGTCGGCGATGACGCGCAGGCTGACGTCGGAACGCGCGTCGCGGCCGTAGCGGGTCCTGGTGAGCTCGGCCGCCCGGTCGAGGATCTTGTACGTGGTGTCGATCTCGTAGATGTTGTCGACGCCCTGCAGGATCGCCGCCATGCGCTCCAGGCCCATGCCGGTGTCGATGTTCTTGCTCGGCAGCTCGCCGGAGACGTCGAAGTCGACCTTGGAGCGGACCTGGCTCAGCTGGTACTGCATGAACACCAGGTTCCAGACTTCGAGGTAGCGGTCCTCGTCGGCGACGGGCCCGCCCTCCCTGCCGTATTCGGGGCCGCGGTCGTAGTAGATCTCCGAGCAGGGGCCGCCGGGGCCTGGCACGCCCATGTGCCAGTAGTTGTCCTCCAGGCCGCGGCGCTGGATGCGGTGCTCGGGCAGGCCGACCTTGTTGCGCCAGAGGTCGTAGGCCTCGTCGTCCTCCAGGTAGACCGTCGCCCACAGCTTGTCTTCTGGGAAGCCGAAGCCGCCGTCGGACTCGGACTTCGTCAGCAGCTCCCACGCGAACGGGATCACTTCCGCCTTGAAGTAGTCGCCGACGGAGAAGTTGCCCAGCATCTGGAAGAACGTCGCGTGCCGGGTGGTCTTGCCCACCTCGTCGATGTCGGGGGTGCGCACGCACTTCTGCGCGGTGGCCAGCCGTGGCGCCGGAGGCTTGCGCTGCCCCAGGAAGTACGGCTTGAACGGCACCATACCCGCGTTGACCAGGAGAAGCGTCGGGTCCTCAGCGATCAGGCTGGCCGAGGGCACGACCTTGTGCCCACGCTCCTCGAAGAAGCGCAGGAAGCGGCGGGCGATCTCTGCCGACTCCATGGTGGCCATCCTTTACTTTGAGTCAGTTGTTGTCTTCAGCGTTGTCGAGCCCGAAGCGGGCTCGCAACCGGGTTTCGCGCTCCGCGGCCTCGCCGAGTGCGTCAGTAGTAAAGTCTCTCACCTGCCGGAGCATGCCCGCCGCGTTGTCGGCCGTCCTGCGGGCGACGTGGTCGGGGCGCAGCGCCTGCAGCCTGCGCATCACCCAGAACGCGAGGAACGCGCCGAGCGACAGGTAGAACAGCCGCCTGATCATCGCGAACGCCCTCCGGCACGGGCTCGCGAGCCGGGCCGGCGGCGGGCCTCGATGGCGCGGCGCACGCCGTAGCCGATCGAGGAGACCTTGATCAGCGGCCCGGTGAAGATGGTCTGGGTCACCGCGCTGAGTTTTGCGGCGTGCCCGCTGACCTGTTGCACGTCCTTGGTGATGGCCTCGACCGCGATCAGCTGCCTGTTGGTCTCGTTGACCGTGACGCTCATGTCGTCGAGCAGCGGCGCGAGGCGGTTGTTCAGGTCGGAGACCGCCTTGGTGGTCTCCTTGAGCAGTCTGGCGAGCTTGACGAGCACCATGACCATGACGCAGACCAGGACGATCCAGCCCGTGGCGGCGATCAGCCCGGCGACCTCTCCAGCGGTAAGCATCCGCGCATCTCCCTCGTACGCTGGGCCGGAACGGCAAGACCCTATCGCGTTCGAGTGACAACGTTAGTGCGGAAGCCCTCCGCGATCAGGCAGCCGCGTCGGCCCCTGACGCTTCCGTGACCGCGCGCATGAGGCCGCGGGCGGCGCTGATCTCCGGCGCCACCAGGCGTTCCGGCAGCGCCAGCAACGCCGCGCGCAAGGCTTTGAGCGCCGTGCCGGCAGCGTATCCGGCCGCGTGATCCGCCGCCGGGCCGCCGTGGCAGCCGTACATCCGCCGGGCCCAGCCGGGCAGCGTGGCGAAGGCCAGCGCGCCGGCGGCGGGCAGCGAGCCGAGCGCGAGCGACGACTCGCGAAGGGCGAGCCCGAGCACGAGCGACGGCTCCTGGAATGCGAGCCCGAGCGCGACGGACGGAGTCCGCAAGGCGAGCCTGAGCGCGAGGGCCGGGGTCCGTGAGGCGAGCTTGAGCGACAGCGGCGGGCTGACGCTGCGGCGCACGGCCTGGCGGGCCTCCTCGGTGGCGGCCAGGAGCGGGCGTGTCTCTTCGATGCGGGCCTCCAGCTCGGCCGTGTCTCCGGGCGCGTCGGCGAGCCCGGCGAGCAGGGCGGTGTGCCGCTGCTCGGCCACGTACGCGTCGCGCTCGGCCGCGGAGAGCCGCACGCCGGAGCGGCGGGCCAGCTCCAGGTGGGAGGAGACCTCGGCACAGTGGGCCCAGCACAGGTTCTCCCGCTCGTCCAGGCGGAACAGGGTGCCGGTGTCGGGGTCGAGGCCGACGAGGCGGGCGCGCACCCGGCGTACCCGCTCGTAGGCGTGCTCGGCCTGCTCACGAGTGCCGAACGTGCGTACGGCGAGGAGGTCGAGGTGGTGCCGCAGCCGGGCGTGGGCCACCTCGGGGTCGTCGAGGAGGCAGTTCTGGGCGAGGCCGCGGATCGTGCGGGGGTGCAGGGCCTGGAGCTGGAAGGCGCGCAGGGCGGCGGGCCAGGCCGGGGTCTCGGTGTGGACGCGCCAGGTGATCGACTGAGGGCCGAAGAGGCCGCCGCCGGGGGTAACGGTCGCCTTCACACGATGGTGATGCCCCAAGATCGGAAACTTAGTACGGCTTCACACGATTCGCCGGCGAACATCTCCCCGCCGTGCCCTGCCGAAAGCCGCAGCCACCAGCCGCAGTCGCCAGCCGCAGTCGCCGTGCCCGTACGAACGCCGCCGTCGTCCGCCCGCTCACCCCCTCCGGCACCCCGCGCTTACGAGCCCCGGAGGAAGTCGCGGATCTTGGCCCAGCGTTCGGCGATCGGCGCCTCGGCCCCGTGCCGGGTCGGCTCGTAGTAGCGCCGCTCCCGCACCTGCTCCGGCGCGTATTCCTGGCGGACGAGCCCGTGGTCGAAGTCGTGCGGGTAGCGGTAGCCCTCGCCGTGGCCGAGCTTGGCCGCGCCGGAGTAGTGGGCGTCGCGCAAATGGCCGGGCACCTGCCCGATCAGCCCCTTGCGCACGTCGCCGACGGCCGCCCCGATGGCCTTGACCACGGCGTTGGACTTGGGCGCGGTCGCACAGTGGATGACCGCGTGGGCCAGGTTGATCTGCCCCTCGGGCAGCCCGATCAGCTGCACGGCCTGGGCGGCGGCGACGGCGGTCTGCAGGCAGGTGGGGTCGGCCAGGCCGACGTCCTCGGAGGCGAAGATGACGATGCGGCGGGCGATGAAGCGCGGGTCCTCGCCCGCCTCGATCATGCGGGCCAGGTAGTGGAGCGCGGCGTCGGCGTCGGATCCGCGCATCGACTTGATGAACGCGCTGATCACGTCGTAGTGCTGGTCGCCCTGCCGGTCGTAGCGTACGGCGGCCTTGTCGACGGCCTTCTCCACCACCTCGACCGTGATGTCGTCGGCCAGCAGCGCCGCCGCTTCCAGGTAGGTCAGCGACCTGCGCGCGTCGCCGCCCGCGAGGCGTACGAGATGCTCCAGGGCCTCGTCGGCGAGCGTGGCGCGCCCGCCGAGGCCGCGCGGATCGGCCACGGCCCGCCTGAGCACGGCGCGCACGTCGTCCTCCGACAGCGACTCCAGCGTGAGCAGCAGCGAGCGGGACAGCAGCGGGGAGATGACCGAGAAGAACGGGTTTTCCGTGGTGGCGCCGATGAAGGTGACCCAGCGGTTTTCCACCGCGGGCAGCAGGGCGTCCTGCTGGGCCTTGTTGAAGCGGTGCACCTCGTCGACGAACAGCACGGTCTGGCGCCCGCTCATGCCCAGCTCGCGGCGGGCGTTGTCGATGGCGGCGCGCACGTCCTTCACGCCCGCCGAGACGGCGGAGACCTCGACGAAGCGGCGCTTGGTGACGTTGGAGACCACGTAGGCGAGCGTGGTCTTGCCGGTGCCCGGCGGCCCCCACAGGAACAGCGACATGGGCGCCTCGCTCTCGACCAGGCGCCGCAGCGGGGTGCCGGAACCGAGCAGGTGCCGCTGGCCGATCACCTCGTCGAGCGTGCGCGGGCGCATCCGCACCGCGAGGGGCTGCGGGGTGGCCTCCTCAGCCGCCGAGTCGAACAGGCTATCCACAACGCGAGATTACACGGTGAAACAGGCCCTCCGGGCCACACCGGACGGCTCTCGGGCTACGACCAGACGGCCCTGGCGCCGGAGTCGCCGGCCTGGAAGACGAACCAGCCGGCCACCGCGGCCAGCAGCACGGTCAGCGCCGACAGGAGCAGCGTGACGGAGCGGCCGAAGCGGTCGCGGCCGACGGAGTCGCGGGCCGGGCGGGTGGCGTACACGAGCAGCAGCGCGGCGACGCCCAGGCCGAGCACCGACAGCAGCAGCGGGTTGGCGAAGCTCTGATGGGTGGAGATGCGGGCGGCCATCTCGCCCTCCGCCGAGCCGAATCTGGCCGCCTTGAGGCTCTCGCCGCTCTGCCTGGCCGCGGCGACCGCCGCGGGCGCGGCCAGCGAGAGCAGCACCACCGCCCACGCCGTGGGAACCCGCCAGCGCGGCACGAGCGCGTACGCGACCGCGACGACGGCGAGCAGCGGGGTCAGGACGACGGCGAAGTGGATGACCAGCGGATGAGCCGGCAGGCCCAGGATCTCGTCGAACATGGGGGGCTCCTTAGTTCTCATTTCAACTACGAATCCCGACACCATATGGTTCGCGACCACAGCAGTCGCACATGCGGCTTTGGTCACTTACATCCGTCACATATCGGAGGCCGGTAGCATGCGCGGAGTTGTTTGGTCATCCGTTGGCAAAGACGAGAGGACATAGCGGTGAGCGGCGACGACCGCCAGAACGAAGAGGACCGCCAGAAAGAGCTGGCGCGGGAGCACAAGGAACGGCAGGCCCAGCGCGCTGCCGCGCAGACCGCCAAGGCAAGGCGGAACACCTTCATCGGCGCGGCGGTGGCCGTTGTCGTGGTCGCCGGCGGCATCTTCGCGGCGACCACCCTGGTCGACAAGGACGGCGCGACGGCCGCCGGGGCGCAGACCTCGGCCTCGCCCTCCGCCCCGGCCTCCCCCTCCGCCGGGCCGACCGAGCTGCCGACCACCACGCCGCCGAAGAAAGCGAGCGACATCACGTGCACGTACAAGCGGGACACCTCGGTGCCGCACAAGTACGTGGGCATGCCGGGCAAGCGGCCGAACCTGAAGCTCACGACGATGACGGTCCGCACCAACCGCGGCGACATCGTGATCGAGGTGGACCCCAACATCTCGCCGTGCTCGGTCAACTCGATGGCGTTCCTGGCGAAGAAGCGCTTCTACGAGAACACCAAGTGCCACCGGCTGGCCAAGCCGGAGACGTCGGGGGTGTTCCTGCTGCAGTGCGGCGACCCGCAGGCCAAGGCGGACGGCAAGAACCCGACCGACGGCCAGGGCAACGCCGGGTACGTCTTCGGTGACGAGGCTGTGGGCGTCGTCCCCTACACCAGGGGCGTGGTGTTCCTGACGCAGCCGGCGGACGCCGCCGGGCAGAACAGCAGCCAGTTCGCCATCTCGCTGTCGGACGAGAACTCCCAGATCGAGCCGGCCTACTCGGTCCTCGGCATGGTGAAGTCCGGCCTGGAGATCATCGACAAGGTCGCCGAGGAAGGCGTGATCGTCAACCCCGACGACGTCACGGGCGACGGCGGCTCGACCGCGCCGAAGAACCCGCTGATCATCAAGCGCGTCATCCTCAAGTAGCGGACGCGCGAAAAGCGGCAGGCCCCCGGAAAGGGGTGCCTGCCGCTTTCGTTGTCAGCCGCGGGGTGCCCGACGCCTGCGCAGAAGACTCAGAAGAGCGGCAGGCGCCGGCGCCTGCCGCTTCTGTGTCACCGGTGTCAGGCCGGCGCGTCGGCCTTGGGCTGGGCGTCCACGCCGGCCTCCTTGCGCTGGACCGCCGTGATCGGCGTGGGCGCGGAGGTCAGCGGGTCGAAGCCCGAGGCCGTCTTCGGGAACGCGATCACGTCACGGATCGAGTCGCCGCCGGACAGCAGCATGCAGATCCGGTCCCAGCCGTAGGCGATGCCGCCGTGCGGGGGCGGGCCGTACTTGAACGCCTCCAGCAGGAAGCCGAACTTGCTCTCCGCCTCCTCCTTGGAGATGCCGAGCACGTCGAAGACGCGCTGCTGCATCTCGGCCCGGTGGATACGGATCGAGCCGCCGCCGATCTCCATGCCGTTGCAGACCATGTCGTAGGCGTAGGCGAGGGCCTCGCCCGGGTGGTCCTGGAAGTTGTCGGCCCACTCCGGCTTCGGCCCGGTGAACGGGTGGTGCACGGCCGTCCAGCCGCCCTCACCGTCCTCCTCGAACATGGGCGCGTCGACGACCCACAGGAACGACCACTGCGACTCGTCGATGAGGTCGCAGCGCCGCCCGATCTCCAGGCGGGCCGCGCCGAGCAGGTCGCGCGAGGCGGACCTGGCCCCGGCGGCGAAGAAGATCGCGTCGCCCGGCCTGGCGCCGACCTTCTCGGCCAGCCCGGACAGCTCCGCCTCCGACAGGTTCTTGGCGACCGGGCCGCCGAGCGTGCCGTCGTCCTGCACGAGCACGTAGGCCAGGCCCTTGGCGCCGCGCGAGCGGGCCCACTCCTGCCAGCCGTCGAGCTCCTTGCGGGTCTGCGAGGCGCCGCCCGGCATGACCACCGCGCCCACGTAGTCGGCCTGGAAGACGCGGAACGTGGTGCCGGCGAAGTAGTCGGTCATCTCGACCAGCTCCTGGCCGAAGCGCAGGTCGGGCTTGTCGGAGCCGTAGCGGGCCATGGCGTCGGCGTACGTCATGCGCGGCAGCGGCAGCGGCAGCTCGTAGCCGGCGATCTCCCGCCACAGCCGGCTGATCAGCTTCTCGCCGACCTCGATGACGTCTTCCTGGTCCACGAACGACATCTCGACGTCGATCTGGGTGAACTCCGGCTGACGGTCGGCCCGCAGGTCCTCGTCGCGGTAGCACTTGGCGAGCTGGTAGTAGCGCTCAAGACCGGCCACCTGGAGCAGCTGCTTGAACAGCTGCGGCGACTGCGGCAGCGCGTACCAGTTGCCGGGCTGCAGCCGCACCGGCACCAGGAAGTCACGCGCGCCCTCGGGCGTGGAGCGGGTCAGCGTGGGCGTCTCGACGTAGACGAAGCCGAGCTCGTGCATCACCTCGTTGGCCAGGTAGGTGGCCTTGGAACGGGTGCGCATGGCGTTGGCCACCTGCTGGCGGCGGATGTCGAGGTAGCGGTATTTGAGCCTGGCCTCCTCCGACACCCCGACGTTGCCCTCGATCGGGAACGGCAGCGGCGCGGACTCGCTCAGCACCTCGACCCGGTCGGCCACGACCTCGATGGCGCCGGTGGGCAGGTCGGGGTTCTCGTTGCCCTCGGGGCGCACCCTGACCTGGCCGACGACCTGCACGCAGTATTCGGCGCGCAGGTCGTGGGCGTGGTCCTCCTCGCGGAAGACCACCTGCGCCGAGCCCGAGGCGTCGCGCAGGTCGATGAAGACGACGCCGCCGTGGTCACGGCGGCGCGCCACCCATCCTGCGAGCGTCACCTGATGCCCGGCGTGCTCCTCGCGGAGCGACCCGGCGGTATGCGTGCGGATCACTGCACTTTCCCTTCTTGCGGAGAGGAGAGGGGCGGCAGCGGCCCTGGCTCGCCGGTCACTGCACCTTCCCCTTCAAGACGTCGACGACCTTGGCCAGCGGCACCTCAGTCTGCTCGGCGGTGGCCAGGTCCTTCACTTGCACGGCCTCGGCCGCGAGGTCACGCTCGCCCAGGATCAGCGCGAACTCGGCGCCCGAGCGGCCGGCGCCCTTCATCGCGCCCTTGAGCCCCTTGCCGCCGAAAGCCATGTCGGCGCTGAGGCCCGCCTCGCGAAGCTCGTCCACGAGCAGGAACATGCGGCGGCGGGCGTCGTCACCCAGCGGGACACCGTACACCTGCACGCGCCTGTGCGTGGTGTCGTCGCCGAGCAGCCCCTCGGCCTCCATGGCCAGGAACGTGCGGTCGACGCCGAGCGCCCAGCCGACGCTGGGCAGCGCCGGCCCGTCGAGCATCTCGCTGAGGCCGTCGTAGCGGCCCCCGCCGCCCACCGCGGACTGCGAGCCCAGCCCGTCGTGGACGAACTCGAACGTGGTGCGCGTGTAGTAGTCGAGCCCGCGCACCAGCCGCGGATCGTCCACGAACGCGACGCCCGAGGCGGTCAGCAGGGCGCGGACCTCCTCGTGGTAGGCCCGGCAGTCGTCGCACAGGTGGTCGACGACCAGTGGCGCCCCTTCGAGCTGGGCCCGCACCTCCGGCCGGTTGTCGTCGAGCACCCGGAGCGGGTTGATCTCGATCCGGGCGCGGGTCTCCTCGTCGAGGTCGAGCCCGCGCAGGAAGTCCTGCAGGGCGGCGCGGTAGGCGGGCCGGCAGTTCTTGTCGCCGAGCGAGTTGAGCAGGAGCGTGACGTTCTTCAGCCCGAGCGAGGCGAAACCGCGCACCCCCAGCACGATCAGCTCGGCGTCGAGCGCCGGGTCCTCCGAGCCGAGCGCCTCGGCCCCGACCTGCCAGAAGTGCCGGTAGCGGCCGCGCTGGGCACGCTCGTAGCGGAACTGGCTGCCGGAATACCACAGCTTCACCGGGAGCTGGCCGGTGTGCAGGTTGTGCTGGAGCACGGCGCGCACGACCGAGGCGGTGCCCTCGGGACGCAGCGTCAGGGAGCGGCCCGCCTTGTCGGGGAAGGTGTACATCTCCTTGGAGACGATGTCCGTGGACTCGCCCACGCCCCTGGCGAACAGCTGGGTGTCCTCGAAGACGGGCGTCTCGATGTAGCCGTAGCCCGCCCGGCGCAGCGGCGCGGCCAGCGCCTCGCGTACGGCGAGCACCCGCTCGGAGCGGGGTGGCAGCCAGTCGAAGGTGCCCTTCGGTGCTTGGAAGCTCATTAGATCCCTCGTGTGGGACCGGCGTGCGGCGCTGCTTCCTTGAGGTAGGCGTTGGTCGCGCGCTCGCGGCCGATCGTGGTCTGTGGTCCGTGGCCCGGCAGGACGACCGTATCGTCAGGCAGCGGCAGACACTTGGCAGCCAGGCTGCGCAGAATCGTCGGATAGTCGCCGCCGGGAAGATCGGTGCGGCCGATGGAGCCGGCGAACAGCAGGTCGCCCGAGAACATGATCTCGTCATCGGGCAGCCGGAAGCTCACCGACCCCCTGGTATGGCCCGGGGTGTGGTCGACCACGAGCTCCAGCCCCGCGAGCGGCAGCACGGCGCCGTCGGACAGCTCGCGCACGTCGTCGGGCTCGCTCAGCGTCAGCCCGCCGAACAGCGACGCGCTGGTCTCCGACCAGCCGGCGGCGGGATCGCTCAGCAGATGGCGGTCGTCGGGGTGGATCCACGCGGGCACGTCGCGCGCGCCGCACACGGGGGCCACGGACCAGACGTGGTCGAGATGACCATGGGTGAGCAGGACCGCGACGGGCTTGAGCCGGTGCTCGCGCAGCAGCTCCTCGACGCCTTCGGTCGCGTCCTGGCCCGGGTCGACGATCACGCACTCCTCGCCGGCGGCGGGCGCGACGACGTAACAATTGGTCTGGAAGGCCCCTGCGGGGAAGCCGGCGATGAGCATCTGCCTCAGGTGATCTCGTCGAAAAGCCAATGGGAATGTAACCGAAGGGTACCGGTGCGGGTCGCCGGGCTGCGAATCATTACCCGTTGGCCGATACGATTCGCCCACCTCAGTTGATTGACTATGGGAGGCAAAGCGGTGGCCACGGGGAAGGACCGGCAGAAGCAGCTGGCGCGCGAGCACTACGAGCGGCAGATGCAACGCCGCATCGAGCGCGAGCAGAAGGCCAAGCGCACGGCGATCATCGGCTCCACCGTGGGCGTGGTGATCGTGGTGGGCGGCATCGTGGCCGCGGTCGCGCTGCTCGGCGGCGGCGACACGGGCACGGAGGCGGCCGCCTCGCCCTCGGCCTCGCCCGCCGACACCGCCCAGGCGTCGGCGGCCACGGGGCCCAAGCCGTACGACGCGGCGACGGGCACGTGCGACTACGTCAAGGACGCGGGGGGCGGTCAGGTCAAGGACGTCGGCATGCCGCCGGCGAAGGTCAAGACCGAGCCCGCCACGAAGAAGATGACGTTCAAGACGAACCTGGGCGACATCGTGGTCGAGCTGAACAACGCCAAGGCTCCGTGCGCGACCAACTCGCTGGAGTTCCTGGCGAAGAAGAAGTACTACGACGGCAGCAAGTGCCACCGGCTCGGCAGCGACAAGTTCCCCATGCTGCAGTGCGGCGACCCGAGCGCCAAGGCCGACGGCAAGAGCCAGGACGGCTCCGGCGGCCCCGGCTACGTCATGGCCGAGGAGAACCTGACCGGCGCCCAGTACAAGCGCGGGGTGATGGCCATGGCCAAGACCTCCGCGCCGGGCAGCACGGGCAGCCAGTTCTTCCTCGTTTACGGCGACATCGGACTCACCCCGGATTACACGCCGGTGGGTACGATCACCAAGGGGCTCGACATCCTGGACAAGGTGAACAAAGCAGGCGTCATCGCCGACATGGGAGATGGGACCGGAGCACCGAAGCAAACCGTCGAAATCAAAGACGTGACAATCGCCGGCAAGAGCTGACGTAATACAAACTAGGGACGAAGTAGTCCCGAAGGGTCTGATGGATAGTGCGGGAGGACACGGTGAGCACCGACCCGTGGGGCCGGGTAGACGACGACGGCACCGTCTACGTGCGTACGGCTGAGGGAGAGCGGGCCGTCGGCTCCTGGCAGGCCGGTGAACCTGAAGAGGCACTGGCCTACTTCCATCGCAAGTACGACGAGCTGGCCGGCCAGGTGCAGCTCCTCGAGCAGCGCGTCAGGGGCACCGACCTGGCTCCGGCCCAGGCCGAGGCCAGCATCGGCAAGCTGCGCGAGGCCGTCGCCGACGCGCACGCCATCGGTGACCTGGCGGCGCTGACGGCCAGGCTCGACGGCCTGACGGAGCTGGTCGCCCAGCGCCGCGAGGAGGTCAAGGCCGCTCGCGAGCAGGCGCGGGTAGAGGCCAGGGGGGTCAAGGAGCGCATCGTCGCCGAGGCCGAGCGCATCGCGGAGGAGACCACCCACTGGAAGTCGGGTGGCGAGCGGCTGCGCGAGCTCGTCGAGGAGTGGAAGGCCGCCGATCGCATCGACCGGGTCACCGAGGCCGCGCTGTGGAAGCGGCTGTCGGCCGCGCGCACGGCGTTCGCCAAGCGGCGCAAGCAGTACTTCGCGGGGCTCGACGAGCAGCGCGAGGGCGTGCGGGCGGCCAAGGAGCGCATCGTCGCCGAGGCCGAGGCCATCGCCGGCTCGACCGACTGGGGCCAGACCGCGGCCGTCTACCGCGACCTGATGCAGCAGTGGAAGAACGCCGGGCGCGCCTCACGCGAGGCCGAGGACGAGCTGTGGGCCCGCTTCAAGGGCGCCCAGGACCAGTTCTTCCAGGCCCGTTCGGCGGTCTTCGCCGAGCGTGACGCCTCGCTGGCGGCCAACGCCGAGGTCAAGGAGGTGCTGCTGGCCGAGGCGGAGAAGATCCTGCCGGTCACCGACGTACGCACCGCCAGGGCCGCGCTGCGGCACATCCTGGAGCGGTGGGAGGCTGCCGGGCCGGTGCCGCGCGAGCAGCGCGACCGGCTGGAGGGCGGGCTGCGCAAGGTCGACGAGGCCGTGCGCAAGGCCGAGGACGCGGAGTGGAAGCGCTCCAACCCCGAGGCCAGGGCCCGCGCCCAGAGCACCGTCGACCAGCTGCGCACCTCGATCGAGCAGCTGGAGAAGCGGCTGGCCAAGGCGCAGGCGGCCGGGCGCGCCAAGGACGTCAAGGAGGCCGAGGAGGCCCTGACCGCCCGCCGTTCGTGGCTGGCGGAGGCCGAGCGCACGCTCACCGAGTTCAGTTAGTCCGGCGCGGGGCGGCGCACTCCCCTGCCCTCGCCCTCGCCGGATCACTCGGGCCTTTCTCCGCTTTCCCGCTGTTCACGGGCCTTTTACGGCCTTCCGGGGGCCGTCGCCGAATCGGGCGGCGAGCGACGGCTCCTGATCTAGGCTGTGCGGCATGGACCCCGTCGCCGCCGCGCGCGCCCTCGTCGAAGAGATGTTCCCCGGCGCCCTGTACGCCTTCGTCGGCGGCAGCGTGCTCACCGAGCGCCGCACCAGCACCTCCGATCTCGACATCGTGGTGGTGCTCGACGGCCTCGACCGCCCCTACCGCGAGGCGTTGCGCTGGCACGGATGGCCGGTCGAGCTGTTCGCGCACAGCGAGACGAGCCTCGCCGCCTACATCGAGCGGGGCTTCGAGTCGCGTCAGCCCACGCTGGCGCGCATCTGCGCCGAGGGCGCCGTGCTGACCGACAGGACCGGCGGGCGGGCCAGCGACCTGCAGAGCGTGCTGGGCGAGCGCGTCTCGGCCGGTCCCGGCGGGCAGAAGCCCGCTACGTGCTCTCCGACCTGCTCGACGACCTGGCCGGGGCGAGCGATCCCGGCGAGCTGGCGTTCATCGGCTGGGAGGTCGTGCAGGCCACCGCCAGGGCGGCGCTGAGCGTGGGCGGCAGGTGGCAGGGCAGCGGCAAGTGGCTGCTGCGCGAGCTGCGCGCGCACGATCCGGCACTGGCCGACGCGCTGCTTTCCGCTCACGACGATCCCGTACGGCTGACCGCCGTCGCCACGGATGTGCTCGAGCGGGCCGGAGGACGCCTCTGGGAGGGTTACCGGTCCCAGGGTGACCCCTTCCACCAGAGCCTGCGTCACGTCGCCGCAGGAGAGCTCTCGGGAGAGACGGCGCAGAGCTCCGGCATGCGCCGGCTGGCGGCCGTGAGCGGCGCCACCACCGGGTCGTCGCGGCTGTGGATGGGGCAGACCCACGTCGCGCCCTCCACCCGCTCCTCCGATCACCATCACGGGGCGTCGGAGACGGCGATCTACGTGGTCAGCGGGCGGCCGGCGTTCGTGTTCATGGAGGACGACGAGGAGGTGCGGATCGAGGCGGGGCCGGGCGACTACGTGTTCGTGCCGCCGTACGTGCCTCACCGCGAGGAGAACCCCGACCCTGCGCAGGAGGCGGTGGTGGTGATCTCCCGCAGCACCCAGGAGGCGATCGTGGTCAACCTCCCGGACCTGCGGCAACGCTGACCCCCGCCTCCGGCCCGCTCCTGGCGCGGCCTGACGCGCCCTGAACGCCGCCTGACGGGCTCTGAGCGCCGCCTGACAGGCTCAGAGCGGCGCCGCCCGCCGCCCATCGGCCGGGGGCTGATGGCGGCCGGCCGGGCGCGCGTGTCAGCCGCCGGCGCCGCTCACGCGGTAGACGTCGAAGACGCCCTGGATGCTGCGCACGGCCTTGAGCACGTGGCCCAGGTGCTTGGGGTCGCCCATCTCGAAGGTGAACTTGCTGATCGCCACCCGGTCGCGCGAGGTCGTCACCGACGCGCTCAGGATGTTGACGTGCTGGTCGGACAGCGTACGGGTGACGTCGGAGAGCAGGCGCGGCCGGTCGAGCGCCTCCACCTGGATGGCCACCAGGAACACGCTGTCGTCGCTCGGCGACCAGCTCACCTCCACCAGCCGGTCGGGCTGGGTCTTGAGCTGCTCGATGTTGGTGCAGTCGGCCCGGTGGACGGACACGCCGTGCCCCCGGGTGACGAAGCCGACGATGTCGTCGCCGGGCACCGGGGTGCAGCACTTCGACAGGCGCACCCAAACGTCGGCGTCGCCCGCCACCACCACGCCCGCGCCGCCACCGCCACGGGGGCGGCCGCGCAGCCGGGTCGGTAGCGAGGTCTCGGCGATGTCCTCCTCGGCGCTGTCGACGCCGCCGATCGAGGAGACGAGCTTCTGCACGACGGTCTGCGCCGCGACGTGCCCCTCGCCCACGGCCGCGTAAAGCGCGGACACGTCGGGGTAGCGCAGGTCGCGGGCCAGCGCCAGCAGCGCCTCGCCGGACATGAGCCGCTGCAGCGGCAGGCCCTGCTTGCGCATGGCCCGGCCGATGGCCTCCTTGCCCGCCTCGATCGCGGTCTCGCGGCGCTCCTTGGAGAACCACTGCCGGATCTTGTTACGGGCCCGGCCCGACTTGACGAACTTCAGCCAGTCGCGCGACGGCCCGGCGTCCGGCGACTTGGAGGTGAAGATCTCGACCGTGTCGCCGTTGCCGAGCCGCGACTCCAGCGGCACCAGCCGCCCGTTGACCCGGGCGCCGATGCAGCGGTGGCCCACCTCGGTGTGCACCGCGTACGCGAAGTCGACCGGCGTGGCCCCCTCGGGCAGGGCGATGACCGAGCCCTTCGGGGTGAACACGTAGACCTCGGAGACCGACAGGTCGAAGCGCAGCGACTCCAGGAACTCGCCCGGGTCGGAGGTCTCCTTCTGCCAGTCGAGGAGCTGGCGCAGCCAGGCCATGTCGCTGCCCGGCTTGACCTTGCCGGTGGGGCCGGGGGCGCCGACCTCCTCCTTGTACTTCCAGTGCGCGGCCACGCCGTATTCGGCCCTGTGGTGCATCGCGTGGGTGCGGATCTGCAGCTCCACCGGCTTGCCCTCGGGACCGATCACCGTCGTGTGCAGCGACTGGTACATGTTGAACTTGGGCATCGCGATGTAGTCCTTGAACCGGCCCGGCACCGGGTTCCACCTGGCGTGGATGGTGCCGAGCGCGGCGTAGCAGTCGCGCACGCTGTCGACCAGCACGCGGATGCCCACGAGGTCGTAGATGTCGTCGAACGCGACGTCTCTCGCGATCATCTTCTGGTAGACCGAGTAGTAGTGCTTCGGCCGGCCCTTGACCACGGCGCGGATCTTCGCCTCGCGCAGGTCGCCTGAGACCTTCTCGATGACCTCTTGCAGGAACAGGTCGCGGCGCGGCGCCCGCTCCGACACCATGCGCGCGATCTCGTCGTAGCGCTTGGGGTAGAGCATGGCGAACGCGAGGTCCTCCAGCTCCCACTTGATCGTGTTCATGCCCAGGCGGTGGGCCAGCGGGGCGAAGATCTCCAGCGTCTCGCGCGACTTCTGGTGGCGCTTGTGCTCCGGGAGGTAGCGCATGGTGCGCATGTTGTGCAGGCGGTCGGCCAGCTTGATGATCAGCACCCGGATGTCGCGCGACATCGCGACGACCATCTTGCGCACGGTCTCGGCCTGCGCCGCGTCGCCGAACTTCACCTTGTCGAGCTTGGTGACGCCGTCGACCAGGGACCCGATGGTGTCGCCGAAGTCGCCGCGCAGCTCGTCGAGGCTGTAGGCGGTGTCCTCGACCGTGTCGTGCAGCAGCGCCGCGCACAGCGTCTCGTCGTCGGTGCCGAGCTCGGCCAGGATCGTCGCCACGGCGAGCGGATGGGTGATGTAGGGGTCGCCGGACTTCCGTTTCTGGTCGCGGTGATGATAGGCGGCGACGTCGTAGGCGCGCTCGATCAGGCGCAGGTCGGCCTTGGGGTGGGTGGCGCGGACCGTACGGAACAGCGGCTCCAGCACCGGATTCATGGCCCCACCCCCGAACCGCCTGCGACGCACCGACGGAACGCCGGGCGCCTCGGCGTTGCCTGAGTCGGTCACGTCGGGCGCGACCACATCACGGGGCACACAGACTCCTCACGCAGTCACTCCTCACGTTCGAGTCCAGATCCCCCAGTGTATCCAGGTGACGAACCTGGGCCGCCTCGGGCCGGGCTCAGACGATCACGAGGGAGTGCAGGTCCACTCCCGTCAGCCGGTCACGGCCTTTCAGGAAGGCGAGCTCCATCAGCACGGCGAGGCCGGCGACCGTGGCTCCGGCCCTCTCCACGAGCTCGACGGCGGCCTTCGCGGTGCCTCCCGTGGCCAGCACGTCATCGACGATGAGCACCCGGTCGCCGGGCGTGAAGGCGTCACGGTGGACCTCGATGGTCGCGGAGCCGTACTCCAGATCGTAGGACTCTTCCAGGGTCGCGGCGGGCAGTTTCCCCTTCTTGCGCACCGGCACGAACCCGGCGCCCGCCCGGTAGGCCACCGGAGCGGCGAGGATGAACCCGCGGGCCTCGATCCCCACGATCTTGTCGACCTGGTGCAGCCCCGCCAGCTCGTCCACGACGGCCGCCATCGCGACCGGGTCGGCCAGCAGCGGGGTGATGTCCTTGAACATCACGCCCGGTTGGGGATAGTCGGGCACGTCCCTGATGCGGTCCAGGATCATCGCGCTCAGCTCGGTCATCGTCGTCCTTCGCCTCTCTCCACCGGCCCTGTGCCGGTCACATGCCGGTCACATGCCGGGCACCATGCCGGGCACCATGATGGTGCATTCCGGGCCCCACCCCGAACCCGAGCACCTCTCAGAACGCCCTGAGCGCCCGCGAGGGCCCCCGAAGGCGCGCCATGGACTCGAAGTCCCGCGGCGCGAGTGCCGGAGTACAGCGCGCCCGGTGAGGATCCGGGCCCCGTCCCTCGGCGCACCCGGCCTGGCGGACGAGCCACCCGGGCCCGCGGCTCGAACCGGCCGGGGACACGACGACGCCCTCACCCTTGCGCGGGGTGAGGGCGTCCTACGGGAGCTGCGGCTATCCCTTGGCTACGGCCGCGCTTTTGGAACTTTTGGACCCCTTGCCACCGCCGCTCGTGGAGGCGATCCTCCTGGCGATGGCCTGGTACTTCGGCTCGCGCTCCTTCAGCGTCACCAGCAGCGGCGTCGCCACGCACAGCGAGGAGTACGTACCGACGATCATGCCGACGAACAGGGCGAGCGACAGGTCCTTCAGCGTGCCCGCGCCGAGCAACGTGGTGCCGATGAACAGGATCGCCGCCACCGGCAGGATCGCGACCAGCGAGGTGTTCAGCGACCGGATCAGCGTGTGGTTGAGCGCGTTGTTGGCCGCCATCGAGTACGTCTGCTTGGACGTGTGTCCCAGCTTGGCCGTGACTTCCTTGATCATGTCGAACACCACGACCGCGTCGTAGAGCGAATAACCGAGGATGGTCAGGAAGCCCAGCAGCGTCGCGGGCGTGACCTCGAAGCCCGACCAAGCGTAGATGCCGGCCGTGATGACGAGGTCGTGGACGAGCGCGACGATGGCGGCCAGGGCCATCTTCGGCTCGAACGCCATCGACAGGTACAAGATGATCGCCAGCATGAACACGGCCAGACCGATCCAGGCCTTCTGCGAGACCTCACCACCCCAGGACGCGCCGATCGACTGGATGTCGACCTGGTCGGTGGGGACGCTGTAGTCCTTCGCGATGGCGGTCTGCACCTGGTTCATGGTGCCTTCCGACAGGGTCTCGGTGGTGACCCGCCAGCGGTCGCCGGCCGTCTGCACGATCGGCTGGTGCACGCCCTCCTCCTGGAAGGTCTCGCGCACCTGCTCGATGTTCGCGGTCGGCGCCTTGAAGGAGAAGACCGAGCCGCCCCTGAACTCGACGCCCAGGTTGAGCCCGTTGATCAGGATTCCGGCCAGCGAGACGGCCAGCAGCAGGCCGGAGAGGCTGTACCACAGCCTCCACTTGCCGACGAAGTCGACATCGATCTCGCCGCGGTAGAGGCGACGCCCCAGTCCCATCTCAGGCCTCCTGCGGAGTGGTCGTGCGGCCGGTCGAGCCCGCCTCGCTCATGCGCTCGGCGTCGAGCCCGGACAGCGGGTGCCCCTTGGCGAAGAACTTCACCTTGGCCAGCAGGGCGATGAACGGCTTGGTGAACAGGAACACCACCACGATGTCGATCAGCGTGGTCAGGCCCATCGCGAACGCGAACCCGGCCACACCGCCCACCGCCAGGAAGTACAGCACGATGGCGGCGATGAACATGACGGCGTCGGCGATCAGGATCGTGCGCCGGGCACGGACCCAGGCCACCTCGACGGCCGCCCTGAGCGTCCGCCTGCCCTCCTTCATCTCATCACGTATGCGTTCGAAGTACACGATGAAGGAGTCGGCGGTGATGCCGATCGAGACCACGAGGCCGATGATGTGCGGCAGCGAGAGCCGGAATCCGGCGTTGTGCCCGAGCACGACCACCGACGTGTACGTGATGATCGTGGCGACCACGAGGCTCAGCACCGCCACGATGCCCAGGCCCCGGTAGTAGAGCAGGCAGTAGACGACCACGAGCCCGAGGCCGATGAGGCCCGCGACCAGGCCGCCCTCAAGCTGGTCCTGGCCGAGCGTCGAGGAGACCGTGTCGATCGAGCTGCGGTTGAACTTCAGCGGCAGCGCGCCGTACTTGAGCTGGTCGGCCAGGGTGGTGGCGGTCGCCTGGTTGAAGCCGCCGGTGATCTCGGCCCGGCCGCCGGGGATCGGGCCCTGGATGACCGGCGCGGTGATGACGACGCCGTCGAGCACGACCGCGACCTGGTTGCGCGGCTCGGGCGAGTTGAACGCGGTGGTGGTGAGCTTGCCCCACTCGCCCGCGCCCTTGCTCTTGAAGTCGAGCTGGACGACCCACTCGGTGGTGCCCTGGCGGACGCCCGCGGAGGCGGTGTCGATGTCGGTGCCGACGACCTTGGCGACGTCGAGGACGTACTTGTAGGAGCCGTCGGCCTCACAGCCGGCGAACTGCTTGTTGGGGTCGTCCTGGACGCCCTGGCCGCGGTTCTTCGGGTCGGCGCAGTCGAGCTTGTTGAACTGCGCCAGCACCGCGGGGTCGATCCCGGAGGTGTCGATTCCGGCGGCGTTGGGGTCTTGCGGCGGCGGCGTGGCGGTCTGACCGGTCGGGCTGGCCGTCGGCTTGCTGTCCTGGCCCTTCTTGTCCTGCTTCTGCCCGTTCTGTGTGCCCGTCGGCTCGGCCGACGGCTGCGCGGAGCTCTGCGCGGACGGCTGGGCCGGGGGCGAGGTCGCGGGCGAAGGAGCGGTCAGAGCCGAAGACAGCGCCCTGCCTGTGGGCGAGGCGCTGGGTGTCGACGCGGACTGCGAGCTGGAGGGCTTCCTGGCCGGCTGCGAGCCCGTGGCCCCAGCGGATGGGCTGGCCGACGGGCTCGCGGAGGACGAGGCGCTCGGCGTCGGCGCGTTGGTGGCCAGTTCCTGCGGAACCTGAGTGGCCGCAACGGCGAGCACCTGACGGAAGCGCAGCTCCGCGGTGGTCGCGACCAGTTTGATGGCCTCGTTCTGACCCACGCCCGGAATGGAGATGATGATGTTGTCGCCGGACTTGGCGACCTCTGCGTCGGAGATCCCGGTGCCGTTGACCCGATCGCGAATGATGTTGACCGCGCGATCGAGGATCTCCTCGGGCGGCGACGCGTTGTTCAAGGTCACGGGCGACAGAGTCACCGTCGTACCGCCGGCGAGGTCGAGCCCCAGCTTGGGCGTGAACGCCTGCTGCAGGAACATCGTCCCGCCCAGGGCGAGGATGAGCGCCAGCAGCACCAGGAGCGTACGCCCCGGTCGGCTGTGGCGGCTGGTCGGTCGGGCCACTGGTCGTCGATTCTTTCAGATAGGGGTTTGTCGCAGAGCTTAGTCAGGACTGCTTGGTACTGGAGTCCTGGTCGCCGTTGCGCTCTACGGTGGCCTCGGACTCCTTCTTGCCCTCCTCGTCGAGCGCGCTCTCCTGCTCGACCGGCTCGTCATCGCCGGCCGGGGCGTCGCCAGGAGTGACGACGCGGCCGATGGCCGCCTTCACCCAACGGGTCTCGATCCCCGGCGCGACCTCGAGGATGACATCCTCATTGTCCACCGCGACGACGGTGGCGAACAGCCCGGTCGTGGTCATGACCCGCGCACCCGGAGTCAGCGAGTTCTGCATCTGGACCGCCTCTTGCTGCCGCTTGCGCTGAGGGCGGATCAGCAGGAAGTAGAACACCACCACCAGAAGAATCAGCGGCAGGATGCTTCCGAGTTGTCCCATGTCCATAAGGGGCGACCTTCCATTGTCGTACAAGAAGTTGACACCGGCCTCGCGCCGGAAATTCCGTGCGTTGCGTCGGGCCGCGCCGCTCAGCCCGTCAGCCTACACAGCCAGCCAAGCCACGGAGTGTAGGCGCTTGTTGCGAAACGCGGCAACGAGGCAGCGTTTCGGCGCGCGGGGAAGTTCCCAATTTGAAACGGTTGCAACCGTTCTGTAATCAGTCGAAAAGCGTAGCTCCGAACGCATCCGGCGGGGGTGTCATCCCGAGATGTGTCCAGGCCGCAGCGGTGGCCACCCGGCCGCGCGGCGTCCTGGCCAGCAGACCTTGCCGGACGAGGAACGGCTCGGCCACCACCTCGACCGTCTCCGGCTCCTCCCCCACGGCCACGGCCAGCGTCGACAGCCCTACCGGGCCGCCGCCGAACTTCCGCAGCAGCACGCCGAGCACCGCCCGGTCGAGCCGGTCGAGCCCTTCGGCGTCGACTTCGTACAGGTTGAGCGCCGCCGAGGCCACGTCGCGGTCGATGACGCCGTCCGCGCGCACGTCCGCGAAGTCGCGCACCCGGCGCAGCAGCCGGTTGGCGATGCGGGGCGTGCCGCGCGAACGCCTGGCGATCTCGTGGGCGGCCTCGTCGGGGAGCACGACGCCGAGCAGCTTGGCCGAGCGGCGCAGCACCTGCTCAAGTTCGGCCGCCTCGTAGAAGTCCATGTGGGCGGTGAAGCCGAAACGGTCGCGCAGCGGCGCCGGCAGCAGCCCGGCCCTGGTCGTGGCACCGACCAGCGTGAAGGGCGCGATCTCCAGCGGGATGGCGGTCGCCCCCGGGCCCTTGCCGACCACGATGTCGACCCGGAAGTCCTCCATGGCCAGGTAGAGCATCTCCTCGGCGGGCCTGGCCATCCGGTGGATCTCGTCGATGAACAGCACCTCGCCCTCGGTCAGCGTGGACAGGATCGCCGCGAGGTCTCCGGCCCGTTCGAGCGCGGGACCCGAGGTGATTCTCAGGGGCGCGTTCAGCTCGGCCGCGATGATCATGGCCAGCGTCGTCTTGCCCAGGCCCGGGGCGCCGCTCATGAGCACGTGGTCAGGCGGGCTCTCGCGGCGCAGGGCGCTTTCGAGCACGAGGGACAGTTGCTCGCGCACCCGGCCCTGGCCGATGAACTCACTCAGGCGCTTGGGGCGCAGCGCGGCCTCGATCTGCAACTCGTCGCCTCCGGCTGCGGGCGAAAGAATCTCCCTCTCAAAGTCCATCGCGCCCCACCCTCCCCTTCGGCTCGGACCGGCCCTCAGCCGCCACGACACCCAGCTCGGCAACCCGGCCGACCCGACCGAGGGCAGGCGTGACGCTGGAGTGGGGGGCGCGGTGGAAAGCGGTGCCCACGGAGGCTGTGTGGGCGCATGTGACTCGCCCGCTCGCGACTGGTCGCCGGGTGAAGGCGGCTCGCCCCGTGGAGACGGCTCGCCCGGTGCGAATGGCTTGTCCAGCTGCGACGACTCGCCCAGTGGCAGCGCCTTGCCTGGTGGAAGAAGCGGCTGGCCGGATGGCGCCGGCTCTCCCGGCAAAGGCGGCCAGCCCAATGGCGGTAACTCCCCCGGCGGGAACGGCTTGCCCGGTGAGGATGGCCAGTCCAGTAGCGGTGACTCGCCCGATGGGAACGGCTTGCGCAGTAGCGGCGACCTGCGCAGTGGCAGCGGTTCGCCGACTGTCGGTGACATGCCCGGTGGGGGCCGATCGCCGGGTCACGGTGACTCGTCTGCCGGAAATGGCACTCCCAGCGAGAGTGGCAGTGGCACTCCCAGCGAGGGTGGCTTGCCCGATGGCGCTGACCCGTCCAGCAGACGCGGCACGCCCACTAGCCGAGACCTGCCCGATGGCGCTGACTCGCCCGGTAGACGCGACACGCTCGCTGGCGGGGACCTGCCCGGGGGCGAGGACCTGCCCGGGGGCGAGGACCTGCCCGGGGGCGAGGACCTGGCCGGGGGCGAGGACCTGGCCGGGGGCGAGGACCTGGCCGGGGGCGAGGACCTGGC
>NZ_BAAAMU010000034.1:0-37988 GCF_039529435.1 Nonomuraea maheshkhaliensis | reverse complement strand
CGGGGGTGGGGACCTGGCCGGGAGTGGGGGTCATCGGATGCTCAGGGAGCGGAGGGCGGACTTCAGGAGGGCGGCTATCTGGGGTTGGCGGCCGGCGGCCAGGTCGGCGTCGGCGTCGGGCTCCACGGCCGCGATGGCCTCGTCGGCGTCCTTGCTGGAGTAGCCCAGCCCCACCAGGCCGGAGTGGACCTGCTCGCGCCAGAGTGCCACCTTGCGCTCTCCGTTGATGGCGGCGTTGACGGCCTCCTCGGGCGTGCCGAGCCGGTCTTTGAGCTCCAGCACGATCCGCTGCGCCCCCTTCTGCCCGATTCCCGGCACCTGGGTGAGCGCTTTGAGGTCGGCGCTGGCCACGGCCACCCGCAGCGCGTTGGGCGTGTGGACGGCGAGCATGGCCAGGGCCAGCTTGGGCCCCACGCCGCTGGCGGTCTGCAGCAGCTCGAACACGGCCCGCTCGTCGTCGGTGGCGAAGCCGTAAAGGGTGAGAGACTCCTCGCGCACCACCAGCGACGTGGCCAGGCGCGCCTCCTCGCCCATGCGGAGCGTGGCGAGGGTGCCCGGGGTGCAGTGGGTCAGAATGCCGACACCGCCCACCTCGATCACGGCTCCGTCGGGCGCTATCGCCGTCACCTTGCCCGCCACTGACGCGATCACGCCTTGCCTCCCGTCACCCACGCCGCCACGAAACGACTCCCGTCACCGGCGGTTTCGTCACCGGTGGTCTCGTCACCGGCCCGCGCCTGAGCGCACGCCGCGCCCCCGACTCGGGTGGCAGCACGCCGCCGCCTCGGCCCGTGGGCCTCCACGACCGGTTCCCACATCTCACCACGGATCGCGCTCCCGGCACGCCACATCCCCCGGTGGATCGCTGAGAGCTGAGCGGGCTGAGCTGACGTTGCGACTGGTGAAGCCCGATGCGAGGGCCACCGCGAAGGCGAGGGCCAACGCGAAGAACGGACGGTGCGAAGCCCAAGGTGAAGCCCGGTGTGTGGCTCGGCGGGGAGGAGGCTGGTGCGTGGCTCGGGATCGAGGCCGGCGTACGGGTGGCATCGGTCTCGTGGCCCGGGGCGCGGCGAGAACAGGTGGCGGCTTGCGAGGCACCCGTGGCCGTTCACGAGACGGGCCCGGCCGGTACGCGTGCGCCACAAGACGGGCGCGACAGCCGCGCACGGCGGGACAGGGCTCACGACGACGCTGCGGCAGGCGGCCCGCTCGGTCTCCGGGCGGCGGATCATCATCCGGCCTCTTCGCGGGCGGCACGGGTAACCGGTCATCGGCGAAGGCCGTGGCGGGCGGCCCGGGAAGCCCGTCATAGGCGGGGTTCCTTGCGGGTGGCACGGGCAGCCGGTCACCGGCGAAGGCCCTCGCGAGTGGCACGGGCGACCGGTCATCGGCGGAGGTCCTTGCGGGTGGCGCGGGCGACGGCTTCGGCCAGGCGGTGCTGGGCGCCGCCGCGCCAGACGTGGCAGATGGCCAGGGCGAGGGCGTCTGCGGCGTCGGCGGGCTTGGGGATCTCGGTGAGCCGCAGCAGCCGGGTGACCATGGCGCCGATCTGTTTCTTGTCGGCCGTGCCGCTGCCCGTGATGGCCGCCTTGACCTCGGACGGCGTGTGCAGTGCCACGGGCAGGCCGCGCCGGGCCGCGCACAGGACCGCGATGCCGGCGGCCTGGGCGGTGCCCATCACGGTGCGGACGTTGTGCTGGCTGAAGACGCGCTCGACCGCCACCGCGTCGGGGCGTATGTCGTCGAGCCACCGCTCGATCCCCGCCTCGATGCCGACGAGTCTGGAGCCGAGCTCCTCGTCGGCCCCGGTGCGGACCACCCCGACGGCCACCAGGGCCAGGGGCGCGCCGGGGCGCCCTTCGACGGCCCCGAGACCGCACCGGGTCAGCCCCGGGTCGACGCCCATCACCCGCACCGGCATGCCCCCCAGAAAGACCAGAACACCTGTTCGGCAGGAGACTTTACTCCGGCGTGGGCGCGGGCGCATCGGGAAACGCGGGTCAGAAGTAGTCGAGCATGTACGGCCGGGCGGCGAAGGCCGCTTCAAGTGCCTGGTCATAGCGGTCATCTCCGGACATGAGACCGCTGAGGCGCAGCGTGTAGGGCGGCACACCGGCGTACAGGGCGGAGAATCCGTTCACTGAGAGCGTGACGCCGGCGCCCTCGGCCGGGGTGGCCGTGCCGGATCCGCCGGAGATGTCCAGCCGCCACGTGCCCCCGCCCCTCGTCGGGTCGTCCACGGTGACGACGGCGTCGCAGGCCGCCTGCGCCGGATAGCCCCTGCGCTCGACCGCCGCGGCCACGTCCAGGACCCGGAACATCCACCGCGTCTCCGTGACCTGCTCCTTCGCCCGGTCGGGCAGCAGCCACAGCACCGGGTCGTCCGGCGCCACGGTGGCGACGATGTCACGGGCGATGGAGGACGCGCTGCCGACCATGGACCACAGGGCCCGCAGGGTGTCGGGCGAGGTGGCGACGAGGTTCTCGACCTCGATGTCGTCGCCCTTCCAGCGGTAGACCACGTAACCGTCGTCGGCGAGGTAGAGGAAGTCGTTCTCGTTGCCCAGCAACTGGTCCCACATCTGCTCGCCGTACGAGATCGGGCCGCTGGAGCGCGCGGCGGCGTGGGCGCGGCGCAGTACGGAGTCGAGCGCGCCACCGTCGCCCGGCCCCATCCTGCGCAGCTCGACCTGGCCGGACGGGCGGATCCTGCGCAGCGACTCGGCGGGGAGCCTGACGGTCCGCATGGCTCCCGCGTGCTCGTAGCCGACCCCCCGGTAGATGGGCGTGGTCGCCGGGTAGAGCGCGGAGACCGCGTCACCCAGCTCCGCCGCCCGGTCCATGACGGCCCGCATGAGGCTATTGCCGACGCCGCGCCCGCGGTCCTCGGGGTTGACGGTCACTCCCGCGATCGCGGCCATCGGTTGCGGCCTGCCGTGCCACCACTGCGTGAACCGGCGCAGCCTCGCCGCGGCCGCCAGCCGCGAGCCGTCGAACACGCCCAGGTAGCGGCCCTCGGCCAGCACCGGCAGCGTGGCCTGGCACCACTTCTCCCTGTCTGCGGCGGGCAGGGGGCCGAACGACCGCCTGCGGACGTCGAGGACGTCGTCGAGGTCCTTGGGTGTTATGTCGCGAATTTCCACAATGGGCAAACCTACGCAGCGTCCGTACGTACCGGCGAACTGTTTGTCGTGATGGCGAGCCTGTCGAGGTAGAGGAGCTGCGCGGCCACGAGGGCGGCCAGCGCGACCACGACCACGAGCAGCGGCGTGGCGGCGCCGAGGTCGGGGGTGCCCCCGGCGAAGGAGCCGAGCCGGTTCACCTGGCTGACCGGCGTGGTGAACAGGTCGGCCCGCTGCGCGACGAGCAGCGGCCAGCTGAGGTCGTGGGCGTTCACGAGCGTGACGCCGCCGGCCAGGATGCCCGCCATGGGGAGCGAGGGCAGCAGCACGCCGCCGAAGAAGTCGCCGCCGGAGCGTTCGGACAGCCCCTTGCACAGGAGGGTCAGCACGAGCAGGGCGGGCACGCTCACCAGCAGCGGCGGGATCAGGGCGGGGAAGGAGTCGATGAGGCCGAGGTTGCGGGCGTTCTGCCAGTTGGCGACGCCGAGCGGGCCGGGGCCGACGAACAGCCAGGGGGCGAACGCCAGCAGCAGCCACTCGCTGCCCCGGCCGAGCGGGCGCAGGCCACCGATGCCGAGCGCCGCGAGGTAGGCAACGCCCACCGACACGACGGCTCCCGCCAGGGCCGGCACCCAGGTGTTGACGTGGGTGGCCCAGGTCGAGGCCGGGGCGGACGGGGTGGCGAGCACGCCGTCGATCCACGGCCAGGACAGCAGCACCCAGGCGGCGGCGAAGATCAGCAGGGCGACCGCGCCGGCCGCCACCCATCCGGGCCCGGCCGCACGCCGCCCGGCGACGGCCGCACCGTACGCCCCGCCGCCGCTGGGAGCAACTGGTGATCCGTAAGATCCGTGGGACGCGGGTACACCGGGCGCGTATGTGCCTTTATGGGGTGCTGCCTCGCCCTGGGGTCCCGGTACGCCCGGCGTCGCGAACGGGCCATGAGGTGCGGGCACGCCTTGCGGTGCCGGTGCGCCCAGGGCGGGTGCCTTCGGTGCCGGCCCGTCCGGCGTGACGCGCGGCGTCACCGTGATGCGCAGCCGCGCGAGGACCGCGACGAGCGTGGCGACGATGCCCAGCACGCCGAGGATCACCCCTGAGAGGGCCGCCACGGACGCCCCAGGGCCGAAGCGGGCCATTCTGAAGGCGTAGTCGTACTGCAGGCCCGCCAGCGTCTCTGTGGCGTGCTGAGGGCCTCCGTGCGTGAGCACCATGCCGATGGAGAACGTCTGGATGCCGGTGGCGATGGTGGCGAGCGCGACGAGCGCGACGACGGCGAGCGTCGCGGGCACGGCGGAGCCGCCGCGCAGGGCGGGCAGGTAGGCGAGCACGGCCAGCGCGCACACGACGCCGAACGTGGCGGCGGCGACGATGAGCCGCAGCGTCCAGGGCGCGCTCTCAGGCTCGCGCAGCCCCTGGGCCAGCGCGGCCAGGCCGGACGACTCGGGCGACAGCCCGCGCGTCCACGCGCCCGCGACGGCGACCGGCGAGAACGTGACCACGGCCAGCGAGAGCACGATCCGCCCCGCCCGTCTCGGCCAGGCGCCGGCCCGGTCGAGCGCCAGCGCCAGCAGCGGCGCCACCACCACGGCGACCAGCAGCGGGAGCAGGGTCAGCGAGAGCGTGAAGCTCAGCGCCCGCCAGAACGCGCCGTCGCCGAGCAGGTCCGCGTAGTTGGCCGTCCCCGCGTAGGCGCTCTCCCGCATGAAACCGCCGCTCTGGAAACTGAGCCAGAGTGTCTGGACGGTCGGCAGGACCAGCGTGATGAGGGCGCCGAACAGCGCGGGCACGGCCAGAAGCCAGCCGAGCGCCGACAGATTCGGCCGGGGCGGGTTGGGGGAAGTCACGTCGCCCGACCCTACTTCGCCCCGGCCCCGCACGCACGCCCGACAGACCGGTCCTCAACGGGAGTCTCGGAAACAGGCCGCGCAAACACGTCCGAGCGCGAACGTACGGACGCACGCGCCCGGGAACGGTCAGTCGAGCGCTGCCAGCACCTCGTCCGAGACGTCGAAGTTGGCGAAGACGTTCTGCACGTCGTCGCTGTCCTCCAGCGCGTCGATGAGGCGGAACACCTTCTTGGCGCCCTCCTCGTCGAGCGGCACGCTCATCGACGGCAGGAAGCTGGACTCGGCCGAGTCGTAGTCGATCCCGGCGTCCTGCAGGGCCTTGCGAACCGGCACCAGGTCACCGGCCTCGGAGACGACCTCGAAGCTGTCGCCGAGGTCGTTGACCTCCTCGGCGCCCGCCTCCAGCACGGCCATCAGCACGGTGTCCTCGTCGAGCCCGCCTTCCTTGGGCACGATCACGACGCCCTTGCGGTTGAACATGTAGGAGACGGACCCGGGGTCGGCCAGCGATCCGCCGTTGCGGGTGAGCGCGACGCGGACCTCGGAGGCCGCGCGGTTGCGGTTGTCGGTGAGGCACTCGATGAGCACCGCGACGCCGCCGGGCGCGTAGCCCTCGTACATGATGGTCTGCCAGTCGGCGCCGCCGGCCTCCAGGCCGCCCCCGCGCTTGCGCGCCCGCTCGATGTTGTCGTTGGGCACGGAGTTCTTCTTCGCCTTGAAGATGGCGTCGAAGAGGGTGGGGTTGGCGTCCGGGTCAGGGCCACCGGTCCGGGCCGCCACTTCGATGTTCTTGATGAGCTTGGCGAACAGCTTGCCGCGCTTGGCGTCGAGCGCGGCCTTCTTGTGCTTCGTCGTCGCCCATTTGGAGTGGCCGGACATTACCTAGAGCTCCCTCACCATGTCTACGAAGTAACGGTGCACGCGGACGTCCCCGGTGAGCTCGGGATGGAACGACGTCGCGAGCAACGGCCCTTGACGGACCGCGACGATCCTATCCCCAGGCTCGGCCCTGCCCAGCACATCGACGTCCGCACCGACGGATTCGACCCAGGGCGCGCGGATGAAGACGGCGTGCACGCGCTGCCCGGCGAAGGTCAGGTCGGACTCGAAGGAGTCGACCTGACGGCCGAACGCGTTGCGCCTGACCACCATGTCGATGCCGCCGATGGTCTGCTGGCCCGCGACGCCGTCCTCGATCCTGTCGGCCAGCATGATCATGCCGGCGCAGGAGCCGTAGGCGGGCAGGCCCTCCTTGATGCGCATGCGCAGCGGGTCGAGCAGGTCGAACGTCTCGGCGAGCTTCCACATCGTGGTCGACTCGCCGCCGGGGATGACCAGGCCGTCGACCGCGTCCAGCTCGGCGGGGCGGCGCACGGCCACGGCCGTCGCGCCGGCCTCCTGGAGCATGCGCGCATGCTCGCGCACGTCCCCTTGGAGGGCGAGTACACCGATCGTGGGCACAGTCGATCCTTTCGTCCGGGTACGGGTTCCGCCAATTCAACACCAGGACGGCCCGACATCTTCCGGCAGGGCCGGTCACACAGGCCCACCGCGGCGCCGATCACAGCGCCATTCACTGCGCCGATCACAGACGGGGATCTTCCTTGCGGCCGAGTTTGGCCAGGACGGGCAGGGCAGCGGCGAGGGTGGCGCGCTCCTCCTCCGTGAGCGCCTCCAGCTCACGGGCGAGGCGGGCGATCCTGGCCTGGCGGACGGCGTGCAGCCGCTCGCGGCCCTCGGCGGTGAGCTCGACCGTCCTGACCCGCGCGTCGGCGGGGTCGGCGCTCCTGCTGACCAGGCCGGCCTCCTCCAGCCGGTTGATCTGGACGGTCATGGTCGGCAGCTGCACACCGTGCTCCTCGGCCAGCCCGGTCATACGGCGCGGGCCGGGTTCGAGCGAGCCCATGACGCCGTACTGCTGGCTGGTGACGGGCTGGCCGGCGACGGTGCGCCTGAGCAGGAGGACCAGGTGGCGCAGCACCGTGGAGACGTGGCCGGCCAGCCGGGTGACGTCGTCGCTCATGCCACCAACCTAGATCTTCCTGAACGGGAAGGAGCCCGGCGCCAGGCCGGGCTCCCGCCATCCACGCAGAGCGTTACGGCCGCTCGGTCTCCAGCCGGACCGTCTCCTCCGCCGTGATCTGCCGGCCGAGCCGCAGCGCCGGGTCGAGCGGACGCAGGTACGTCTGCTGGACCCCGGGCACCCGGTCCTCGATGACGAACGTGGCCCGGGTGTAGACGTCGGCGCCCGGGGTGCGGACCTGCGGCACGACCTTGAAGTCGGCCGCCATCTGGTCGCGCTCGATCGTCGTCAGCACGTAGCCGCGCTGGTTGTTGTAGAACTTCAGGTGCGGGTTGATGGCCAGGAACGGGTGCGTCGCCGGGTCGGAGTCGGCCCCGTCGCCGCCCGTCGAGATCGAGGTGGCCACCAGCTCCGAGCCCACCGACGGCCCGGTCGGGTCGTCGTAGTCGAGCTTGAGGTCGCTGGCCCAGTGCGCGTGCACGTCACCGGTGAGCACCACCGGGTTGCGCACCTGCGCGTCCACCCATCCCTGGGTGATGCGCTGCCGGGAGGCGACGTAGCCGTCCCAGGCGTCCATCGAGGTGACCTTGGCGGGGCCGGCGTTGTTGTCGCGCTGGGCGAAGAAGACCTGCTGGCCCAGGATGTCCCACTGGGCGCGGGAGGAGCGGAAGCCGTCCAGCAGCCACTTCTCCTGCTCCGCGCCGGTGATCGAGCGGGCCGGGTCGACGGCGGCGGGGCAGTCGCGGTAGCCGTCGCCGCAGCCCTGGTCGTCGCGGTACTGGCGGGTGTCGAGCATGTGGAACGTGGCCATCCTGCCCCACCTGACCCGCCGGTAGAGCTGCATGTCGATGCCGCGCGGGATCGAGGTGCGGCGCAGCGGCATGTTCTCGTAGTACGCGCGGAAGGCGGCCTCGCGCCTGCTCAGGAAGTTCGGCTGGGGGACCTCGGGTTTCTCCGGCACCTCGTCGGCCCAGTTGTTGTCCACCTCGTGGTCGTCCCACACGACCAGCCACGGCGAGGCGGCGTGGGCGGCCTGGAGGTCGGGGTCGGCCTTGTACTGGGCGTGGCGCTGGCGGTAGTTCGCCAGGGTCTCGGTCTCGGGGCCCTCGTGGTGGCGGACGTTGCCGCCGGGGCTGTTGTAGGTGTCGCGGGTGTACTCGTACTGGTAGTCGCCCAGGTGCAGGATCACGTCGGGGCGTTCGGCGGCCAGGTGGCGGTAGCTGGTGAAGTAGCCGTGCTCGTACTGGGCGCACGAGACGAAGGCCATGCTCAGGGCGCCGCCGTACGAGAGCGGGTGCGGGGCGGTGCGGGCGCGGCCGAGCGGCGAGACGTACGGGCCGACGCGGAAGCGGTACCAGTACTCGCGGTCGGAGCTCAAGCCCGAGACCTCGACGTGGACGCTGTGGCCCCATTCGGGCGTGGCGACGCTCACCCCGGCGCGCACGACGCGGCGGGCGCGCTCGTCGGCGTACACCTGCCACTGCACGGGGAAGGGCCGCCCGGGCATGCCGCCGAGCCCGTCCTCGGCCATCGGCTGCTGGGCCAGCCTGGTCCACAGCACGAAACCCTCATGATCGGGGTCTCCGCAGGCGACGCCGAGGGTGAACGGGTCGGTACGCAGCCCGCGCGAGGCCAGGCTCTGGGCCGTCTCGGCGGCGGGGTCGGGTTCGGCCTGCGCGGCTGTGGCCGGAACGGCCACGGCGGCGCCGGCAGCTAAACCGGTGACGAGGAAATGCCGGCGGTTGAGTGACATGCGGCGCTCCTGTGACGATCTTCGGGTGAGGGGACGTCCCGTAGCTTTACTGAAGATCATGACTACATGGTGAACACCACACAACACGAAAAAGACGACATCCTTCGCGGATGCCGCCTTCTCCGGCGAAAATCGCCGTCAGTCGAGGCGCCCCCGCCAGGCCGGGCCATCCTGGTCCCGGCCTGCCGAGGATGATCGTCTCACGCGCGCAAGTCTGTGACCTGCAACGACGCGCCTGATGTCACCAGCCGCGCTCGGCCAGGCGGTGCGGCTGCGGGATCTCGTCGACGTTGATGCCGACCATGGCCTCGCCCAGACCCCGGGAGACCTTGGCGATGACGTCGGGGTCGTCGTAGAACGTGGTGGCCTTGACGATGGCCGCCGCGCGCTTGGCCGGGTCGCCCGACTTGAAGATGCCCGAGCCCACGAAGACGCCCTCGGCGCCGAGCTGCATCATCATCGCGGCGTCGGCCGGGGTGGCGATGCCGCCGGCGGTGAACAGCACGACCGGGAGCTTGCCGGTCTTGGCGACCTCGGCGACCAGCTCGTAGGGGGCCTGCAGCTCCTTCGCGGCGACGTAGAGCTCGTCCTCCGGCAGCGAGGTCAGGCGCTTGATCTCGGCGCGGATCGTGCGCATGTGGGTGACGGCGTTGGAGACGTCGCCGGTGCCGGCCTCGCCCTTGGAGCGGATCATGGCCGCGCCCTCGGTGATGCGGCGCAGCGCCTCGCCCAGGTTGGTGGCGCCACAGACGAAGGGCACGGTGAACTGCCACTTGTCGATGTGGTTGGCGTAGTCGGCCGGGGTCAGCACCTCGGACTCGTCCACGTAGTCGACGCCGAGCGCCTGCAGCACCCTGGCCTCGACGAAGTGGCCGATGCGGGCCTTGGCCATGACGGGGATCGACACGGCGGCGATGATGCCGTCGATCATGTCGGGGTCGCTCATCCTGGACACGCCGCCCTGCGCCCGGATGTCGGCGGGCACGCGCTCCAGGGCCATGACGGCGACCGCGCCGGCGTCCTCGGCGATCTTGGCCTGCTCAGGGGTGACGACGTCCATGATGACGCCGCCCTTGAGCATCTCGGCCATGCCGCGCTTGACGCGCGCGGTCCCGGTGACGGTTCCGGTGACAGGGGTGCTTTCTGGCGTGCTGCTGGACACGGTCATCCTCACGGGCTCTCACGGCGATTCGGTAAGTTATCAACCCCATCGTAGGTCCTGGAGGACCCCTCCCCCGACATGCCAAGATGTCAGGTTTTGTCGCCGTACCTATACAGGTAGACGCTAGGGGATGACGGGCTTGCGGCTGGCGAGCGCCACCCAGACCTGGCCGGGCGCGAAGTTCATCGGCTCGCCGCTCGGTGTGGTGAACGTCGTCCCGCCGTCCTCGGATTCCCGTTCCCACCTCGCCTTGTAAGCTTTGCCGTCGCGCAGCACGATCGCCGAGCCCTTGCCCGTGGTGTGCACGAGCGGCGTGTAGCTCTGGTTCTTGTCGTGGAACTCCGAGCGCTCGGTCTTGGTGTACTGCACCACGATCGTCGGCGCTCCGAGCTGGCCGCCCTCGGCGGCCATGTCCTTCTTGCCGTCCTGCCAGATCAGCCACTGCTTCTTCTCCGCCGACCAGGCGAAGGTGAAGCGCGCGGCGGGCCACTTGACGCTGTACGACTTGCGCTCGACCCCGCCCTCGGCCGGCGCGTCGCCGAAGGTGAAGCCGATGTCCTTGGCCTTGGTCGCCTTGGGCGCCTTGACCAGCAGCTGCTTGGTGTTGGCGAAGAGGTTGTAGGGGGCGAAGCGGCCGGGCTGGCGGAAGTACGCGCCCGGGTTGCGCGTGTCGCCCACGTCGAACAGCGACGCCTCGGCGATGAACGGCAGCATCTTGGTCTGCGCGCCGGAGTAGGAGAAGGCCGGCTTGCCGAACTGGGGCGCGATGTGCAGATCGGAGATGCGGGCGCTGCGTACGGGGCCCACCTTGGCGGGCAGCTTCGAGGAGAAGATCGCCATGAGCCGGGTCAGTCCCGCCTCGACCTGCTCGATGTAGACGATGTCCGCGCTCTTGAGCCCGAGCTGCGGCTTGCCCGCCGCGGTGTTCTCGATCTTCACCGCGAGGACCGGCCTGAGCCTCTCGTACGGCTTGCCGGTGAACGGGTGGGCGTTGACCTCCTCCGGCTCCTCGCTGGGCGCGGCCGAGGCGGCGGCCTGTGGCGCCTGACCTGCGGCGGGCTCGTCGGAGGAGCAGGCCGAGACAGGCAGCAGCACGGCCGCTCCGGCCAGCCAGAACGTGATCACCCGGGGTAGCCGCACCTGTAACACTCCTCGCTTCAGCCCGAAATCGGTCTGAAGCTTACTGGCTTCCCCAAATTAGGTCATTCAGTTGCCATGGTCGCAGGCGGATTGTCATCAATCTCGAAGAATTGTGGGTATTCGGTGTGGCCGGCCAGGCGAAGCGTCCTGGCGAGCCAGCGGCGCTGCGCCGTCCGCGTGACACCGACGGCGTTGTTGTAGAAGCGGCGTGAGTAGACCACCTTGGCCACCGCCGCGTCGAGCTCTTCCAGCAGGTCGGGGCCGCCGGGCGCCTCGGAGAGCTTCTCCCTGAACCGTTCCTGGTCCACCGCCGCGCGCAGGGCCCGCGACAGGTCGCTCTCGGCGTGCTCGCGCTCCTCGGGGCCGGCCGTCCTGGCCTCGTGCGCGGCCGCGGCCAGGACCAGGGAGGTGGCGGGATCGAGCAGGCGCGAGCCGGCCAGCTCCAGCACCACCGCGCGGCGCCGCATCAGCGCGGCGTCCAGCGACTCCTGGGCCAGCTCAAGCCGGATGTGCAGGCGGTCGAGCCGGCCCGCCCGCCAGGAGATGTAGACGGCCGTGAGCACGACGACGATGCCCACGATGAGCACGACCATGGTGGATGTCACGGTTTCTCCTCCACCCGCCCGGCATCCCCAGCCGAGAACGTCACAGGTCTTCCTCCACCCGCCCGGCGCCGCTCACGGTGAACGTCACAGGTCTTCCTCCACCCGTCCCGCGCCGCTCATGGTGACGGTCTCGTAGACGCGTACGACGTCACGCGCCACCGTGGACCAGTCGTACTTCCTGACCGCCACCAGCGCCTCGGCCGCCAGCTTGGCCCGGCGCTCGGGCGCGCCGAGCAGCGCGGCGGCCTCGCGGGCCAGCGAGGCGGGATCGCCGTTGGTGAACAGCGCGCCCGCCTGCCCCTCCCCCAGCACCCGGCGGAAGGCGGGGATGTCGCTGGCCAGCACCGTCGCCCCCGACGCCATGGCCTCGGCCAGCACGATGCCGAAGCTCTCGCCGCGCGTGTTGGGCGCGCAGAACACGTCCACGGAGTGGTAGGCGCGGATCTTGTCGGCCTCGCTGACCATGCCCAGCACCGTCACCCGGTCGTGGAAGGGCTTGCGCACCCGGTCGTAGACGTCCTTCGCGTCGCCGGGCCCGGCGATCAGCAGCTTCACCTCCGGGCGTTCCTCCGCCAGCGTGTTGAACGCGTCGAGCAGGATCGGCAGGCCCTTGCGCTCCTCGTCCATGCGGCCGAGGAAGCCCAGCGTGGTGCCGTCGGGGCCCCAGCCGTCGAGCGGCTCGGCCTCGGTGTAGCGGGAGACGGTGACGCCGTTGGGGATGAGCACGGTGTCGCCGCCGAACTGCTCGACCAGGCTCTTGCGGGCCGCGTCGGAGACCGCGATGCGCCCGCTGAGCTTCTCCAGGGCGCTGCGCAGCAGCGGCTCTGCCACCGCGATGGCCCGCGAGCGGGTGAACGAGGCGTGGAACGTGGCCACGATCGGCCCCTTGGCCGCCCAGCAGGCCAGCACGCCCAGGCTCGGGATCAGCGGCTCGTGGATGTGCAGCACGTCGAACTCGCCCGTGCGGACCCAGCGCCGCACCCGCGCCGCCGACAGGAAGCCGAACGACATCCTGGCCACCGACCCGTTGTACGGGACCGGGATCGCCCGGCCCGCCCCCGTCACATAAGAGGGCAGCTCGTCGTCGTCGGCCGCCGGCGCGATCACCGACACCTCGTGGCCCTGCGCGATGAGCGCCTGGGCCAGGTCGTCGATGTGCTGCTTGACCCCGCCCGGCATGTCCCACGAATAAGGGCAGACGATGCCGACCCTCATCGCGGCTCCCGGCCGGGCGGCAGGTCGTCGAGCCAGAGGCGCTGCAGCATGTGCCAGTCTTCGGGGTGCTCGGAGATGCCCTTCTCGAACACGTCGGCCAGGTGCTGGGCCACCGCCGCGACCTTCTCCTGCCTGGTGCCCTCCTCGGGGACGGGCACCTCCTCGTGGATGTGGATGCCCCAGTCGGCGCCCACGAAGTAGACGGTGGCGGGCAGCAGCGCCGCGCCCGTCTGCACGGCCAGCAGCGGCGGCCCCGCGGGCATCTTGGTGGCCGCGCCGAAGAAGCGCACCTCCACGCCGCTCTTGGTCAGGTCGCGCTCGGCCGGCAGGCAGACCACCCCGCCCTTACGCACCCGTGTGGCCAGGGTGCCGAAGTTGTGCCCGTCTCCGCCGGTGAGCGGCAGCACCTCCATGCCGAGGCCCTCGCGGAAGGCCACGTAACGCTTGAACAGCGACTCGGGCTTGAGCCGCTCGGCCACGGTGGTGAACGGATGGCCCACGCCCACCAGCCACGCCCCCGCCTGGTCCCAGTTGCCCATGTGCGGCAGCGCTAAGACCACGCCGCGCCCGGCGGCCACGTTGTCGTGGACGTGCTCGGCCCCGATGACGTGGGTGCGGCGCACGACCTCGTCGCGCGGCATCGACGGCAGCCGGAAGATCTCGTGGAAGTAGCGGAAGTAGGAGCGCATGCCCGCCCGGCCCAGCTCGCGCAGCTCCCGGCTGCCGGGATCGAGACCGGTCACCCGGCTCAGGTTGGACTCCAGCCTGCGTACGGACTTGCCCCGGCGGGCCCAGACCCGGTCGGCCAGGAAGCGGAAGACGGCGGCGGTCGGGCGCTCGGGCAGCAGCGGCACGAGCTTCCATCCGGCCGCGAACCCGGCGGCCACCACCCGGTCGCCGAAGGACACCCGTTCGCTCATCTCTCCCCCATCTCGTCGCGCGCCGTGTCTTGATTCTCCTCGCCGGCGCCGCGTCCGGGCGTGTCGCGCGTCTGCCGGTGAACCTCCAGCACGCGCTGCCCCACGGTGATCACGCTGGCCGCCGCGAGCAGCCACATGCCGACCGGCAGCACGTACGGGACCCCGAGGCCGGCGAGGAAGGCCGCCACCAGCACCACCACCAGCCGCTCTGGCCGCTCGGCCAGCCCGACGTCGGCCGTGAGCCCGAGCCCCTCGGCCCTGGCCTTGGCGTAGGAGACGATGGCCCCCGCGATCAGGCACAGCAGCCCCACCGCGGCCATCAGGACGTCGCCGGCCCCGATGAAGTAGAGGATCAGGCCGGCGAAGATGGCCGCGTCGGCGACCCGGTCGAAGGTGGAGTCGAGGAAGGCTCCCCAGGTGCTGCCGCCCTTGCCGCCGAGCCGGGCCACCACGCCGTCGAGCAGGTCGAACAGCACGAAGACGGTGATGACGAGGGCCCCTGCGGTGAGCAGGCCCAAGGGGAAGAAGAGCAGGGCCGACACGACGGTGCCGAGGGTGCCGACCGCCGTGACGGCGTTGGGGCCGATCCCGCGGCCCACGAGGGCCCTGCCCAGCGGGGTGAGTATCCGGGTCATGACCGGGCGCAGGAGTTTGAGCATCGCGGTCCGATCGTAGGCCATGACTCGCCTGAGGACTTTCTTTGCCTCGCCCCCCTTGTGATATCCGCCACACGGGTATTTGGTGAACACACCGCGTCCATGCGGTTTCGTTCACCCTCCGCGCGGGCGCGGCGTTGGCTAAAGGTCCGACGACGCGGGAGGCGATGGTGGCGGAAAGACACTCAGGCGGGGCCGTGGGAGCCGCGGGCAGGGCACCCGCGGCCGACAGGGCGGATGCGATACGCAATGTCGTGCTGGTCGGCCACTCAGGAGCGGGCAAGACGACCCTCGTCGAGCAGCTGCTGGCCGCGACGGGCACCGTTCAGCGTCCGGGACGCGTGGAGGACGGCAACACGGTCAGCGACTTCGACGAGGTCGAGGTCCGGCAGCAGCGCTCGGTCAACCTGGCCGTGGCGCCGCTCGTGCACAACGGCATCAAGATCAATCTCCTGGACACGCCGGGGTACGCGGACTTCGTCGGCGACCTGCGGGCCGGGCTGCGCGCGGCCGACGCCGCGCTGTTCGTCGTGTCGGCCTCCGACGGGGTCGACGGGCTCACCCAGATGTTGTGGGAGGAGTGCGCCCAGGTCAGCATGCCGCGCGCGGTCGTGATCACCAAGATCGACCACCAGCGGGCCGACTTCGACGAGGTGCTGACCACCTGCCAGGACGTCTTCGGCGACGGCGTCGCGCCGCTCTATCTCCCGGTGATCACCAACGGTCACGTCAACGGGCTGATCGGGCTGCTGACGCAGAAGTTCTACAACTACGCCACCGGCGAACGCACGGTGAAGGACCCGGGCTCGGAGTACGAGGCCCAGATCGAGGCGTACCGAGGCTCGCTGATCGAAGGGATCATCCAGGAGAGCGAGGACGAATCGCTCATGGAGCGATACCTCGAAGGTGAGCCGATCGACACCAAGGTCCTCATCGAGGACCTGGAGAAGGCCGTCGCGCGCGGCAGCTTCTACCCGGTGCTCTGCAGCGGGCTCGGCGTGGGCGCGCAGGAACTGCTCGAACTCATGACGCAGGGCTTCCCCTCCCCCCTCGAACATCCCATGCCGGAGATCACCGATCTGTCCGGCAAGCCGGTCAAGGGCATCACGTGTGACCCCGACGGCCCGCTCGTGGCGGAGGTCGTCAAGACCACCAGCGACCCGTACGTGGGCCGCATCAGCCTCGTACGCGTCTTCTCCGGCACCCTGCGCCCCGACATGACCGTGCACGTGTCCGGCCACGGCCTGGCCGAGCGCGGCCACGAGGACCACGACGTGGACGAGCGCATCGGCACCCTGACCTGCCCGCTGGGCAAGCAGCAGCGCGGCGCGGCCAAGGGCATGGCCGGCGACATCGTGGCGGTGGCCAAGCTGTCGCGGGCCGAGACCGGCGACACGCTCTCCGAGGTGGAGCGCCCGCTGCTCATGACGTCGTGGGACATGCCCGACCCGCTTCTGCCCGTCGCGATCAGGGCCAAGTCCAAGGCCGACGAGGACAAGCTGTCGCAGGCCCTCGGCCGGCTGGTGGCCGAGGACCCGACGCTACGGCTGGAGAACAACGCCGAGACGCGCCAGCTCGTCCTGTGGTGCATGGGCGAGGCGCACACCGACGTGCTGCTCGACCGTCTGGCCAAGCGGCACGGCGTCGAGGTCGAGCGGATCGACCTGCGGGTGCCGCTGCGCGAGACGTTCGGCGGCAAGTGCCAGGCGATGGGCCGCAACGTCAAGCAGACCGGCGGCCACGGCCAGTACGCCATCTGCCATCTGGAGGTCGAGCCGCTGCCGTCCGGCGGGGGCTTCGAGTTCGTGGACAAGATCGTCGGCGGCGTGGTGCCCCGGCAGTTCATCCCGTCGGTGGAGAAGGGCGTACGGGCCCAGATGGAGCGCGGCGTCGTCGCCGGCTACCCGATGGTGGACGTGCGCGTCACCCTCTACGACGGCAAGGCCCACTCCGTCGACTCCTCCGACATGGCCTTCCAGATCGCGGGCCAGCTCGCGCTCAAGGAGGCCGCGTCCAAGGTCTCGACGCTGCTGCTTGAGCCGGTGGACGAGCTGTCGGTGCTGGTGGCCGACGACTACGTCGGATCGGTGATGTCCGATCTGTCCTCGCGGCGCGGGCGCGTGCTCGGCACCGAGCCGGTCGGCACCGGCCGTACCCTCGTCAAGGCCGAGGTGCCCGAGCTGGAGATAACGCGGTACGCGATCGACCTGAGATCCATGTCACACGGCACCGGGACGTTCCACCGGACGTTCCTGAGGTACGAACCGCTGCCGCCGAACCTCGCGAGCAAGGTGGCCACCGGGGATTGAGGCCCGTGGAGGTGCCGGGAGGGCTTCGTCCCTCCCGGCACACCAATCACCAAATGTCTCAAAAACATCACGAGTTCATTTCGGTTTTCCGTCCCGAGCACGCCTGAGCAGGTGTCACACTGGGTGGCACTATGCCAACTGGACGCCCACTCCTAGCCGCTGCTGCACTCGCGGTGGTGACCACCACCGCCGCCTACTACTTCGGCCCCGGTGCCGGGGCGAGTCCCGCAGCGAGCGAGAAGAAGACGGCCACCGCCGCACCCGCAGCGGCCTGCACGGCCGACGCCGACCATCCCAAGCGCGAGCTGCGCGGGGTGTGGATCGCCACCACCCAGAACATCGACTGGCCCTCCAAGGCCGGTCTCAGCGCGGACCGGCAGAAGGCCGAATACGTCAAGATCCTCGACAGCGCCGCCAGACGCAACCTCAACGCGGTGTTCGTCCAGGTGCGACCGGCCTCCGACGCGCTCTACAAGTCCTCGCTGGAGCCCTGGTCGCAATACCTGACCGGCACGGCGGGCAAGGACCCGGGCTGGGATCCGCTGCCGTTCCTCATCGACGAGGCGCACAAGCGCGGCATGGAGTTCCACGCCTGGTTCAACCCCTACCGCGCCTCCTACGGCGCCAGCACCGCCGAGCTGCCCGCCGGCCACCCGGCGCGCGAGCACCCCGACTGGACGATCAAGTACGGCGGCCGCCTCTACTACAACCCGGGCCTGCCGGCCGTGCGCGATCATGTGACCAAGGTCATCACCGATGTGGTCGACCGCTACGACGTCGACGGCGTGCACTTCGACGACTACTTCTACCCCTACCCCGTGGCGGGGGCGAAGTTCGACGACAGCGCCGCGTTCCGCAAGTACGGCAAGGGCGCCAAGCTCGCCGAATGGCGCCGCGGCAACGTCAACACGCTGGTGGCCGAGGTCGACAAGGCGGTGCACCGGGCCAAGGGCCACGTCAAGTTCGGCATCAGCCCGTTCGGCATCTGGCGCAACAAGTCCAACGACCCGACCGGCTCCAGCACGTCGGGGATGTCCGCGTACGACTCGATCTACGCCGACGCCCGCGAGTGGATCAAGTCGGGCACCGTCGACTACGTGCTGCCGCAGCTCTACTGGCCGCGCGGCCACAAGCTGGCCGACTACACCACGCTGGCGCGCTGGTGGTCCGGCGAGGTCAAGGGCACCGACGTGCAGCTCTACATCGGCCACGGCCTCTACCGGGTCGGCTCCACGGACGACAAGACGTGGACCAAGCCGGGCGAGCTGTCCGGCCAGGTGGGCGTCAACCGCTCCGGCAAGCAGATCGACGGCTCCGTCTACTTCAGCGCCAAGCAGTTGCTGACCAACCCGCTCAAGGCGATGGACCGGGTCGCCAAGGCCCACTACAGCCGCCCGGCGCTGCAGCCGCTGAACAAGAGCCTCGGCGGCCAGGCTCCTCCGGCTCCCGCCGGCGCCAAGGCGTCAGGCGCCCGGCTGTCCTGGACGCCGTCCGCGGGGGCGCGTGCCTACGCGGTCTACCAGGTGCCCAAGTCCGGCAAGGACTGCCACACCACCGACGCGCGCAACCTGGTGGCCGTGGTGAGCGATCCGTTGTACGCGGTCAGGTCGGCCGGGACCTACCTGGTGACCTCGCTCGACCGGCTGCACCACGAGAGCAAGGCGGTCAAGGTGAAGGTCGACGCGGTCTGACGGCCGCCTGCCGACGCGAGAAAGGGCCGGTCCGTGACGGACCGGCCCTTTCTCATGCCGTCGTCAGCCCCAGGCGTCGGCGAGGAGCTGACGGGTGTCGCGCAGCAGCTGCGGCAGGACCTTGGTCTGGGCCACGACCGGCATGAAGTTCGTGTCGCCGCCCCACCTGGGCACCACGTGTTGGTGCAGGTGGGCGGCGATGCCCGCGCCGGCGACCTGGCCCAGGTTCATCCCGACGTTGAAGCCCTGCGCGCCGCTGGCCTTGCGCAGCGCCCGCACCGACTCCTGGGTGAAGGCCCCCAGCTCGGCCACCTCCGCCGCGTCCAGCTCGTCGTAGCCGGACACGTGCCGGTAGGGCACGACCATCAGGTGGCCCGAGTTGTACGGATACAAATTGAGCACGGCGTAGACCGACTCGCCCCGCTTGACGATCAGGCCGTCCTCGTCGCTCATCTTGGGGATCGCGTCGAACGGGCAGCCGTCGCCGGGCCCGGTGCCGGTCGGCTTGTTCTCGCCCTTGATGTAGGCCATGCGATGCGGGGTCCACAGACGCTGGAAGTTGTCGGGGGACCCTGCCCCTGCCTGATCGTGCATAACTAGCAGCATAGGACCCCGGACAAACGAGGGGTCCTTCCGGCACAATCCTGAGCACCCCCAACAGGAGGCCGCGATGACCGAAGCCTTAGCCGAACAGCCCACTCAGCCCGCCGAGCCCTCGGACGCACCCGCCCAGCCCTCCGACGCGCCCTCCGGCTCGCCGGCCCCGTCCTACATCGAGGCGTCCGTGTCCGGCGCCACCGTGAAGGGCCGGATCAAGGTGGCCGACGAGGTCGTCGAGAAGGTCGCCTCACTGGCCGCGCTCGAAGTGCCCGGCGTCGCCGACATGGGCGGCGACCTGGCGCGGGCCTTCGAGTCCGTACGCGACCGCATCGGCATCGGCTCGCGCCGCGGCACCCAGGGCGTCAGCGCGCAGATCCAGGACCGCCAGGTGGGGGTGAGCCTGACGATCGTGGTGGAGTACGGCCACGTCGTCATGGACGTCGCCGCCGAGGTCAAGACGAACGTGGCCAAGAGCGTCAGCCGCATGCTCGGGATGCGCGTCATCGAGGTCAACGTGACCGTGGACGACGTGCGCCTCCCCGGCGAGGCCCGGCCGGCGCCGCGCGAGCCCGCCGAGGACGACGTCCCGTCCTGATCCGTGGTGTGCCGGGGGCGTCAGGAGATCCGGGTCATGGTCGACTCGTAGCCGCCGCCCCCGGGATACACCCACGCGCCGGCCACGGTCGTGCCGTCGGCGTCGAAGGTGCCACGGAAGTACGCCTCCGAGCCCTTCTCGTGCCCCCAGATCGTCAGGGTGTCGCCCTCGATCTCGTACACGTAGGCCAGAGTGGCGCCCTGGCTGTCGAAGTACCACGAGTGCACGTCCTCGCTCGGCCGCTCCGCCCCGAACGGCTGCTTCCTGCCGATGAACTCCGTGCCCTTCACCGGCATCCCGCCCTGCTCCAGGTCAACGTCCTGGATGAGGAAGCGCCGGCCCTCCATCCACCGGTAGGTCACGGTGCCCTCGGCTCCGCCGGTGACCTTCCAGGTGCCGACGAGGCGGTCGAGGGCCTGCACCTTGGTGTCCACGTGCTCGCTCATGCCCATTCCTTCGCTTTCCTGCGCTGTCTTGGATGACGAACGCCTGTATGACGGCGCGGCGCCGGAAAAGGAATCGGTCGCGGGCGGGATATTTCAAAGTTCGGCGGGCAGACCGAAGGCGGCGTTCAGTTCGGGGCCGAACGTGGTGATCTCGGCGATCAGGCCGTCCTCGACGCGCAGCACGTCGAGGTTGACCGCGGTGTAGACGGACTCGCCGGGGCGGCGGACGTAGTTGGCCACGGCCGGCCGCCGGTTGGCCGTCGTCGCCAGCGCCTTCCACTCGCCCCACGCCTCGGGCCCGGTCATGACCGGCCGCCACATCTCCAGGATGGCCGTCCGCCCGTCGTACAGCAGGGACGCCGGCGGCATCGTCTGCCGCGCGTCCGCCCGCAGCAGCGCGGCGAGCGCCGACAGGTCGCCCGCCACGGAGGCGTCCATGTAACGGCGCAGCACCGCGCGCTCCTCCTCGGTGGGGGCCGTGACGGGGCCCCACTGCGAGCGGCGCGCGGGCAGGTGCAGGCGCAGCGTGGCGCGGGCCCGCTGCAACGCGCTCTTGACGGCCGGGACGCTCAACTCCAGCGCCGCGGCGGTCTCCCCGGCCGGCCAGCCCGCCACGTCGCGCAGGATCAGCACCGCGCGCTGGCGCGGCGGCAGGTGCTGGATGGCGGCCAGGTAGGCCAGCTCGATCGTCTCGCGCTCGACCGCCGCCGCGTCGGGCCGCCCCTGCCCGGCGCCGGCCAGGTCGAGCAGGCGGTCGGGGTAGGGCTGCAGCCAGGCCACCTCGGTGAACGGCGAGCGCGGCTCCTCGCCCACGCCGGCCGTCACCTCGCGCCTGCGCGCCGGGCCGGCCAGCAGGTCGAGGCAGGCGTTGGTGGCGATGCGGTAGAGCCAGGCCCGCAGCGTCGACCGACCTTCGAACGTCTCCCGCCGCCGCCAGGCCCGCAGCAGCGTCTCCTGCACCATGTCCTCGGCATCGGTGAACGAGCCCAGCATCCGGTAGCAGTGCACCTGCAACTCGTGCCGGTACGCCTCGACCGCCTCGCCGAACCCGTCCCCCGCGAAACCGTCCCCGGTGAAAGCGCCGCCCGCACCGCCGTCACCCCCGCCGCTGGGGCGGGTGTCGTCCGCGGGGTCGCCGGCTTGGCGCATGAGCCGCACCATTCCTCTCGAATCGTCCCGGCGGGGCCTGTCAGGATGATAGCCATGACCCTTCAGCTTGAGCCCATGCCGGACGACTGGCAGCGCGCGCTGGCCATCGTCGCTCATCCCGACGATCTGGAGTACGGGTGCGCCTCCGCCGTCGCCACCTGGACGGACGCGGGCCGTGAGGTCGTCTACCTGATGGCCACCCGGGGCGAGGCGGGCATCGACACGCTCGATCCGAGTGCGGCGGGGCCGGTGCGCGAGCGCGAGGAACTGGCCAGCGCGGCCCTGGTCGGGGTCACGAGCGTGGAGTTCCTCGACCACGCCGACGGGGTGATCGAGTACGGGACCGCGCTGCGCCGCGACCTGGCCGCGGCGATCCGGCGGCACCGCCCCGAGCTGCTGATCACGCTGAACTTCGCCGACACCTGGGGCGGCACCCAGTGGAACACGCCCGACCATCGCGCGGTGGGGCGGGCGGTGCTGGACGCCGCCGGTGACGCCGGAAATCGATGGATATTTCCGGACACTGTGGCCGCGCCCTGGAACGGCGTCCGCTGGATCGCCGTCGCCGGCGTCGACGACCCCACCCACGCGGTGGACGTCACCAGCGGCCTGGAACGCGGAGTGCGCTCCCTCATGGAACACCGCGCCTACATCGGCGCCCTCACCGACGAGGACCCGGAGAAGTACGCCCGCGCCCAGATCGAGGGCTTCGCCCGCCAGGAGGCGGCCCGCTTCGGCGGCCGCCCCGCGGTGACCTTCCGCCTCTATCCCCGCTGAGCCAGGGCGCCGATCGACGTCATCATGCTCCTGGCCGGCAGTTCACCGACGAGCGGGGCCGGCCACTGGCGAAGCAGCCCACCCGGCGGAACGGCGAGGGGCCGCCCCGCCGGGTGGGCCCGCCAAATGGACCCGCCGGACGGGCCCGACCGATGGGCCCGACCGATGGGCCCGGCTCAGACCTGGACGCGCCGTTCGACCGCGTTGACGATCTCGGCGATGGCCTCCTCGACCGGGATGCCGTTTCGCTGCTCCCCGCTGCGGTAGCGGAACGAGACCGCGCCGTTGGCGATGTCGTCGTCACCGGCCAGCAGCATGAAGGGCACCTTGGCCTTCTGCGCGTTGCGGATCTTCTTCTGCATGCGGTCGTCGGCCGTGTCGACCTCGACCCGGACCCCGCCGGCGCGCAGCTTCTTGGCCACGTCCTGGAGGTAGGGCACGTGCGCCTCGGCGATCGGGATGCCCACCACCTGCACCGGCGCCAGCCAGGGCGGGAAGGCGCCCGCGTAGTGCTCGGTGAGCACGCCGAGGAAGCGCTCGACGGAGCCGAACAGCGCCCGGTGGATCATGACGGGCGTCTGGCGTGAGCCGTCGGCCGCCTGATATTCGAGCCCGAAGCGCTTGGGCTGGTTGAGGTCGAGCTGGATCGTGGACAGCTGCCAGGTGCGGCCGATGGCATCCTTGGCCTGCACCGAGATCTTCGGCCCGTAGAAGGCCGCGCCGCCCGGGTCGTCGACGAGCTCCAGCCCCGACTCGGTGGCCACCTGGCGCAGGGCCTCGGTGGCCTCCTCCCACTCGGCCGGGTCGCCGATGAACTTCTCGGAGTCGTCGCGGGTGGACAGCTCCAGGTAGAAGTCCTCAAGACCGAAGTCGCGCAGCACGCTGAGCACGAACCGCAGCAGCGACTTGATCTCGTCGGCCATCTGCTCGCGGGTGGTGTAGATGTGGGCGTCGTCCTGCGTCATGCCGCGCACCCGGGTCAGCCCGTGGACCACGCCCGACTTCTCGTAGCGGTAGACCGAGCCGAACTCGCACAGCCGCAGCGGCAGCTCGCGGTAGGAGCGCCCGCGCGCCCGGTAGATCAGGTTGTGCATCGGGCAGTTCATCGGCTTGACGCGGTACTCGATGCCCTCCAGCTCGAAGGCAGGGAACATGTCGTCGGCATACCAGGGCAGGTGGCCGGAGGTCTCGAAGAGCGAGGACTTGGTGATGTGGGGCGTGTTGACGAACTCGTAGCCCGCCTCGGCCTGCCGCCTGCGCATGTAGTCTTCCATCTCCTTGCGGATGATCCCGCCCTTGGGATGGAAGATCGGCAGGCCGCTGCCCAGCTCAGGTGGGAAGCTGAACAGGTCGAGCTCGGCGCCGAGCTTGCGGTGGTCGCGCTTCTCGGCCTCCTCCAGCAGCTTGAGGTAGTCGTCCTGCTTGTCGCGGGACTCCCACGCGGTGCCGTAGATGCGCTGGAGCTGCGGGTTCTTCTCGCTGCCTCGCCAGTAGGCGCCGCCGGAGCGCATGATCTTGAACGCGGGGATGGACCGGGTGGAGGGCACGTGCGGCCCCCGGCACAGGTCCTTCCAGCACAGCTCGCCGGTCTTGGGGTCGAGGTTGTCGTAGATGGTGAGCTGCCCGGCGCCCACCTCGACCGACTCCTCGTCGGCCGCGCCGCCCTTGAGCCCGATCAGCTCCAGCTTGTACGGCTCCGCCGCCAGCTCCTCGCGCGCCTCGTCGTCGCTGACGGGCCGGCGGGAGAACAGCTGCCCCTGCTTGACGATCTCGCGCATGCGCTTCTCGATGCGCTTGAGGTCGTCGGGGTTGAACGCCTGCTCGACGTCGAAGTCGTAGTAGAACCCGTTGTCGACCGGCGGCCCGATGCCCAGCTTGGCCTCGGGGAACAGCTCCTGCACCGCCTGGGCCATGACGTGGGCGGTGGAGTGGCGCACGATCGCGCGGCCCTCTTCGCTGGAGATCTCGATCGGCTCGACCACGTCGCCGTCGGCCAGGACGTGGGCCAGGTCGCGCGGCTCGCCGCCGACCCTGGCGGCGACGACGGCGCGGCCGTCAGCCTCGAGTGCCTCTCCGGCCGTCGTGCCGGCCGCGACCACACGCTCGGCTCCGGCGAGGGTGATGCGTAGCTCGGCTGACACGGTGACTCCTCGTGGATCGCGCTCGATGCCCGGCACCGAGGCTGGTTCGATGGTGAATCCCGATGCTATCGCGGGTCGAACCCCAGCCTGGTCAGCTCCTGCCGCGTCCCGTGGAAGACGTTGCGGTCGATGGGGCTGCCGGCGTACTGGTGAATGGTCCAGTCGCTCCAGGGCCTGGGCACGGGCGGGCGTCCGCGCGGGCTGTGCGGGCTGGCGATCCAGAGCGGGTATTCGGCCAGGCCGGCGCAGTTGCCGCCGTGCGCGAACGACTGGAAGGTGTAGATGAACGGCCGCACGCCGGTGTGCCGCTCGACGTGGTGGCACCAGCGGCGGGCGTGCCGGGCCACCCGCTCGGGGCGCAGGCCGTCGTCGTCCTCCAGGTCGAGCGCGATCAGGTCGCCGCGGCGCAGCCCGCCGGCCGACCTGATCACGTTCAGGAAGTGGCGTGCCTGCTCGACGGGGTCGCCCTTCGGCCTGGCGAAGTGGTACGCGCCGCAGACGATCCAGCTCTCGCGCATGCCGTTCCAGTTGCGCGCGAACCACTTGTCGGTGTAGTCGCCGCCCTCGGTGGCCTTGGCGAAGGCGAAGGCGACGCCGGCCTCGGCATGGCCGGCCCAGTCGACCGTGCCCTGCCAGTTCGACACATCGATGCCATGCAGCACGCGTTTCACCCTGTCGGAGTCTATGGAGGTGTCTCCGGTTCAGCCCTTCGCCGCGCCGACCAGCAGGCTGAGCGTACGGTCGCGGTTGGCGAAGGCCGAGCCGACGAAGTCGGTCACGCCCGCCCTCCTCAGCTCGTCGAGCTTGGCCAGCACGGTGTCCTCGTCGCCGACGATCGCGACGTCGCCGGGGCCGTCCGCGCCTTCCCTGTCGAGCATGGCACGGTAGGAGGGCAGCCGCCCGTACACGGAGAAGATCTCGTTGGCGCGGGCGACGGCGCCGGCGGGGTCGTCGGTGACGCTGATGGGCAGCGCGCAGACGATCCTGGGCGCGGGGCGGCCCGCTTCGGCGGCGGCCGCCGTGATCGCCGGGGCGATGTGGCCGGCGATGGTCTTGGGGCCGGTCATCCAGAGCACGGTGCCGTCGGCGACGGTGCCGGCCAGCTTGAGCAGGCGCGGGCCCAGCGCGGCGACCAGCACGGGGAAGCCCGCGCCTGGCGTGGTGAGCTTGATGTCGGCCTTGAGCGTCTCGCCCGCGTATGCCACCTTCTCGCCGCGCGAGGCCGGGATGAGGATATCGAGGTATTCCTTCATGTGCCGGCCGGGCCGCTCGAAGCTGTAGCCGAACATGTCCTCGATGACCATCTTGTGCGACAGCCCGACGCCCAGCGCGAACCGGCCGCCGAGCGCGGCGTTGGCGGTCATGGCCTGCTGGGCCAGCGCGGCCGGGTGGCGCGGGTAGGTGGGCACCACGGCGGTGCCGAGCTCGATCGGCGGCGCCTGCACGCCGGCCGCGGTCAGGGCGGTGATGGCGTCGAGGCCGAAGATGTGGGAGAGCCAGGCCGAGCTGAAGCCCATGCCGGCCGCCTGGGCGATCTGGTCGCGCAGGCCGCCGATGGCGTCGTCGCCCCGGGGCTCGGTCAGGAAGTATCCGTAACGCATGAAACAGAACTCCGTTCTGGTGACTGAGGCGAATGTATCCCCCCGCGCCGCCCCGCGCTCACCCGCCGGGCCGGTCCTGATTTGTAAAGTGGCCTTCATGACGCACGAACGCGCGGGACAGCCCGCCGGGCCTTCCGACCTGGTCGACGTCGCCAGGCTGGTGACGTCCTACTACGCCCTGCACCCCGACCCCGACGAGGTCGGCCAGCGGGTCGCGTTCGGCACCTCGGGGCATCGCGGCTCGTCGCTGAATACCGCGTTCAACGAGGACCACATCCTGGCCACGAGCCAGGCCATCTGCGAATACCGGCGCGCGCAGGGCACCGACGGGCCGCTGTTCCTGGGCATCGACACGCACGCGCTGTCGGAGCCCGCCCGGGTCTCGGCGCTGGAGGTGCTGGCGGCCAACGACGTCGAGGTGCTGGTCGACACCCGTGACGGCTACACGCCCACGCCCGCCGTCTCCCACGCGATCCTGCGCCACAACCGCGGCCGCACGACCGGGCTGGCCGACGGCATCGTGGTCACGCCGTCGCACAACCCGCCGTCCGACGGCGGGTTCAAGTACAACCCGCCGCACGGCGGCCCGGCCGGCACCGAGGCCACCACGTGGATCCAGGACCGCGCCAACCAGTTGCTGCGCGACGGGCTCAAGGGCGTGCGCCGGGTGCCCTACCCGGCGGCGCTGCGGCGGGCCGGGCGCTACGACTTCGCCGGCGTCTACGCCGACGACCTGCCCTCGGTGGTGGACCTCGACGCGATCAGGTCGGCCGGGGTGCGGATCGGGGCCGACCCGCTCGGCGGGGCGAGCGTGGCCTACTGGGGCGAGATCGCCGAGCGGCACCGGCTGGACCTGACCGTGGTCAATCCGCTGGTCGATCCGACGTGGCGGTTCATGACGCTCGACTGGGACGGCAAGATCCGGATGGACTGCTCGTCGCCGTACGCGATGGCCTCGCTGATCGCCGGGCGCGACACGTACGACATCTCCACCGGAAACGACGCCGACGCCGACCGGCACGGCATCGTCACGCCCGACGGCGGGCTGATGAACCCCAACCACTACCTCGCGGTGGCGATCGACTACCTCTACGGCCACCGCACCGGCTGGCCCGCCGGGGCCGGGGTGGGCAAGACGATGGTCAGCAGCACGATCATCGACAAGGTGGCCGAGTCGCTGGACCGGCCGCTGTACGAGGTGCCCGTGGGGTTCAAGTGGTTCGTGCCGGGACTGCTGGAGGGGTCGCTCGGGTTCGGCGGCGAGGAGAGCGCGGGGGCGTCGTTCCTGCGGCGTGACGGGTCGGTCTGGTCCACCGACAAGGACGGCCTCATCCTGGCCCTGCTCGCCTCGGAGATCCTGGCCGTGACCGGCGAGTCGCCGAGCGCGCGCTACCGCGGGCTGGTCGAGCGGTTCGGCGAGCCGGCCTACGCGCGGGTCGACGCGCCCGCCACCCGCGAGGAGAAGGCCGTGCTGGGCAAGCTGTCGGCCGAGCAGGTGACGGCCTCCTCTCTGGCCGGCGAGCCGATCACGTCGGTCCAGACGGCGGCGCCCGGTAACGGGGCCGCGCTGGGCGGGGTGAAGGTCTCGACCGCGAGCGCCTGGTTCGCGGCCAGGCCGTCGGGGACCGAGGACGTCTACAAGATCTACGCCGAGTCCTTCAAGGGGCCTGACCACCTGGCCAAGGTGCAGGAGGAGGCCCGCTCCCTGGTCGCGGCGGCCCTGAGCTGAACGACGGCGCCCGGCCCGCACGCGGCGGCCGCCGCGCCACGAGCCGGCGAGCCTGGCCGGGGCCGGGCGCGTGCTGCCCGAAGGTGCGGCCGTCCGCTCAGTAGCCGAGGTGGCGGCCGCCGTCGCCGATCAGCGTCTCGCCCGTGACCAGGTCGGACTCCAGCAGCGAGGTGACCATCTGCGCCACGTGCTCGGGCCGCGCCGTACGCCGTAGCGGCGCCTTCAGCTCCTCCTTCGCCGCCATCTCGGAGAACACCTGCTCCCCCACCCGGTCGATGTGCCAGGAGGAGCCCGTGGCCCGCGGCCCCGCGATGGAGGCCGCGTTGACGATCGCGCCGCGTGCCGCGCGCAGGTCCGGCGCGAAGGCGCGGGCGCAGTAGAACGGGCCCATGAGGTTGACGCCCATGAGCCGCCGCCACACCTGGTCGGTGAGCCCCTCCAGGTCGGGGAACGGCACCCACCTGGTCGTGCCCGCGTTGCACACGAGCGCGTCCACCCGGCCGTGGGCGGCCCGCACCCGTTCGGCCGTCCTGCGTACGGCGGCGTCGTCGGACACGTCGGCGGCCACCGCCTCGGCCTCGCAGCCCAGGTCCTCCAGCCGCTCGGCCGTGGCCCTGGCCTCGTCGGCCGAGCGTGAGTAGTTCACGATCACGGCGGCCGCCCCTTTCCTGGTCAGGCTCTCCGCGATGTCCACCGGGTGATCACCGTGCCGAACGTGCCGTCGTAACCCGGCGAGCAGGCGGTGCCCGTGCCCGTGAGCAGGCCGCCGACCAGCTCGATGAGGGCGCTCAGCCCGTATCCCTTGTGGCCGCCGGACGGCAGCAGCGCCCCGCCCCGGTAGAAGTCGGCCGGATCGGTGGACGGGCGGCCCTCGCCCTCGGGATCGACCAGCACCCCTTCGAGGGCGGGCGAGCCGCCCCCATGCCCATTTCCCGCCCCCGTCAGACGGCCGTCCGGAAAGGGCTTACCCTTCGAGTTCGGCGGCCGTGGCGGTGCTCATCCCGGTCCGCCCGAGATCGGCCCTGCGGCCTGCGGCGACCCCGTCGCGGTAGCCGGTGCCACTCGTCCTCGGCACGCTCCTGCGGATGTCGGGGTAGCGGGCGGCGACCGCCCGCTCGACCTCGGCCCGGCGGTCGGCCAGGACGAGCGCGGCCCCCGTGGCCGCCGGCTCGCCCTCGGCGCGTGATTCGGCGGCGCACAGCAGCCGGTAGACCTCGTCGGTGAAGCCCAGCAGCCACGACCTGCGGTAGGCCCGCACGGCGCGGACGTCGCTCGGCGGCTCCACCCGGGCCAGGCCCGAGGCCATCTGCAGCAGCAGCGAGGTGGCCAGCAGGTCGGCCCGCTCCAGGTCGGCCGCGAAGCCGAACACGTGCACCCGCTGCCCGCCCTCGCCCCGCCCGATCAGCAGCGGCCGGCACCGCACGGCCTGGGCGACCAGGCTGACCAGGCGGGCCTTCTCCCTGGCCCAGGGGGCGGGCAGGGTGACGACGCGGTCGCCGGGGGTCTGGCGGGTGCCCGCGGGCGGCAGCGAGTCGATGCCGTACTTGGCCATGAGCGCCGACGCGGCGGCCATGAACGTGGCCCGCTCGTGCTCGTTGTCGGTGCGCTCGGCCTTGGCCAGCAGTTTCCTGACCCGTTCGAGCGTGCGCTCGCGCAACCGTGTGACCCCCAGGACTCGCTCAGGACTTGCCGGACAGCACCCGCCCCTGGTCGTCGATCGCAGGGAACGCGCCGGTGTCGACGATGCCGTGCTGCTGGTACAGCGCCTCGATGAGGGCGTGGGCGTGCGGCTCCAGCTTCCACAGAGCACGATACTCGCGTGCCGTGGCCAGCGAGATGCCGATCTCCTGGGCGATGTCCACCGTGCGCGGCACGATGCCCTTGGCGATCTGCCGGTCCCAGTACTCGCGGGCGGAGCGCATGCGCGCGGCCCGCTCGGCCGTGCTGAGGACCTGCGGGGTGGTGTCGAGCACCTCGATGTCCTCGTCCTCGTCGGAGACGAGCTCGGCCAGCGCGGGCGGCAGCGCCGGGCGGGCGGGGACGGGGTGGTGGTCGGCCGTGGGCTCCCAGGGCACGCGCGGGTCGGCGTCGATGAGCGCGGAGGTGTTGTAGAGGGCGGCGATCTGGGCCAGCAGCGCCTCCTGGCGCGAGGCGTCCACGGCCAGGCCGGTGTGCTCGACGGCCTGGTCCATCGCCTTGTCGAGCTTGGCCAGCGCGGCGCGCATCTTGCGCTCGGGCGCGCCGCCCTCGCGCAGCGCCTTGGCCTTCTTGGCCGCCAGCGCGACCCTGGTCAGCCGGCGGTGGGCGTCGACCTCGCTGGCCGTACGATCGCTGACCTCGGCCAGGCCCATCCTGACCATCAGCCGCTCGGGCGTCAGGCGCCAGTTGATCCGGCCGGTGCCGCGGATGCGGTGGCGTTCGATGGCCATGCCGCGCTCCCACAGCCAGGCGGCCACCAGCGGGGCGGCCAGGCGGAACACCGCCTCGGGCAGGCTGCGCGCGTCCATGCTGGACAGCACGGCGGTCAGGCAGGTCAGGGCCCACACGGCGATGCCGTCGATGCCGGCCGAGAAGTTCTCGCGCATGTTGCGACGGGCGCGTACGGCGGAGGTGATGATCGCGACCTCGATGAACGCGAACAGCAGTAACCGCAGCGGCCCGTCGAGGCCGAGCACGTCGCCGGAGAAGCGCCACATGCCCTGCGCGGACACGCCCGTGGCGATGGAGGCGGCGACGACGGTCAGCACGTCCTCGATGGGGCGGGGGGCGATGTACCTGGTGAACAACCAGGAGACGACGCGCCAGGCGATCCTGAGCACCAGGAAGGCCAGGACCAGCCCGGCGAGGCTCAGCAGCGCGATGACGGCGGTGGCGAGCGGCTTCTCGGTTACGAAGGCTGCTATTTCCTCAAATGTCGGCATCAGTCACTATCCGTGATGGCTCAAACTCCGGCTCTATGCGACGAGATCATCGCAGAATGTCGCCATCTTGTACGCCAAACGGCATCGGCTGCCCCACTTTGCCCAGGTTTCACTGCAGTTCAGGGTTCTTGACGGAGCGTGTCATCACTGGCGCCCGCACAAGCCCGGTGGTGACGGGGTTCCGGCCCGCGAACGGCCGGGGACGCGCCTCGCCGATCACGCCCCCGGCGCGGCCGCCCGATCACGACCGGTGCGGCCGCCCGATCACGACCGGTGCGGCCGCCCGATCACGGGAGGTGCGGCCGGGGGCGGGCTCCTGATCGCGGCCCGGATTTCGGGGTGGCCGGGATCCGGGGGCGGGCGCACAATGAGACGGAAGGGGACGGGAGGAGGGATCGTGAGCAAGCGATCACGCAGACGCCGCGCCCTGCCCAGCGGCGCGCCCGCCTGGCTACCCGGCTTCGGCCCCGGCGAGCCCCACTGGGGCGGTGACGACGACTCCCCGCCCGACGGGCCGCGGGGCGGTCAGGACGGCGTGCGTGAGCCGCGCAGGCCGAAGCCCGCACCCCCCGCGCTGTCGGTCGAGGCGCCGCCGCCCGAGCCGCCCGTGCACGCCCGTGACCGCAGCGAACTCCTCCTGGAGAGCGGCGGCGGCTGAGGCGCCACAGGGCCTGGGGTGAGATGCAAATCGTCCTTTCGGAGGGCAACATCCGCCGTTCCGGATGGGACTATCTATGCAGGGATTTATCCCAACATGGTGTGATGTATCCCAGCAGGACGGATATCGATGTCAGCAACAGAAGAGTTCCCGCTCGTCCAGTTCATGCGTGACGGGTTCGACCCCGTGGGCGAGCTCGCTCGTATCCGGGCGGAACAGCCGGTCTTCCCGATGGAGATCCCGGGCGGCCAGACCGTCTACCTCGTCACCCGCTGGGAGGACGTACGCGGGGTGCTCGGCGACCATGAGCGCTTCAGCAACGACTTCGCCGGCGTCATCGGGCTCGGCTCCAGCCAGGAGGACCCGGGCGGGCTCGGCTTCCGCGACCCGCCCGAGCACACCCGGCTGCGCAAGTACCTGACGCCCGAGTTCACGATGCGCCGCCTGCGCAGGCTGGAGCCGCGGATCGAGGCCATGGTCGAGGAGCACCTCGACCGCATCGAGGCCAAGGGCGCCGCCGACGGGATGCCGGTGGACCTGGTCGAGGAGTTCGCGCTGCCGATCCCGTCCCTTGTCGTGTGCGAGCTGCTCGGCGTCCCCTACGACGAGCAGGCCGGCTTCGTGAAGATCAGCAAGGACCGCTTCGACTTCACCGCGGGGCCCGAGGCGTCGCTGCAGGCCATCAACGACGCGATGACGTACCTGACCGACCTGGTGGCCAGGGAGCGGCTGGACCCGGGCGACGGGCTGCTCGGGCAGTTGCTGCGCGAGCACGGCGACGAGCTCGACGACCGCACCTTGGCCAGCATGGCCGACGGGCTGCTGACCGGCGGCCACGACACCAGCACCAGCATGCTCGCGCTCGGCACCCTGTGGCTGCTGCGCAACCCCGAGCAGGCGGCCAAGGTGCGCGAGGTGGACGGCTACGTCGTGGACGTGGTCGAGGAGCTGCTGCGTTACATGACGGTCGTCCAGGTCGCCTTCCCTCGCTTCGCCCGCGACGACCTGGAGCTGCACGGGGTGCCGATCAAGAAGGGCGAGATGGTGCTGTGCTCGCTGACCGGCGCCAACCGCGACCCCTTCCTCGGCGACGACATGAACGAGGTCAGGCCCGGCCGCGAGACGGCGGGCTCGCACCTGGCGTTCGGCCACGGCATCCACCGCTGCATCGGCGCGCCGCTGGCGCAGATGGAGATGCGCATCGCCTTCCCCGCCCTGCTGCGCCGCTTCCCCGGGCTGCGCGTCGCCGGTGAGGTGCCGTTCAGGGAACTCGCCATCGTCTACGGCGTCAAAGAGCTACCCGTCGCCTGGTAGAGCGGTTACGTTCGCTGTGTGAACGAGCCCGTCATCGACCTGACCGTGATCGGCGCCGTCGTGTTCGACACCGACGGCGTGGTCACCGACACCGCTCGGGGACACGCGGCCGCCTGGAAACACGTCTTCGACGCCTTCCTGCGCGGCCGCTCGACACCGTTCGACATCCGCGACGACTACCTGCGCCACGTGGACGGGCGCCCGCGGCTCGACGGCATCCGCACCTTCCTGGCTTCGCGCGGCATCGAGCTGCCCGAGGGGTCGCCCGACGACGAGCCGGGCGCGCCGACCGTGCGCGGGCTCGGCCTGGCCAAGGACCGGCTCTTCATGGAGCAGGTCGACAAGTACGGGGTGGCGGCGTTCCCGTCCACGGTGGCGCTGCTGCACCAGCTGCGCCGGCGCGGTGCCCGTACGGCGGCGGTCTCGGCGAGCCTGCACGCGCGCAAGCTGATCGGGTCGGCGGGCGTCACGCACCTGTTCGACCTCATGGTGGACGGCAACGACGCGACCCTGATGAGCCTGCCCGGGCCGCCCGACCCCGCCCGCTACCTGGAGGCCGCGCGCCGCCTCGACCTGCCCGCCGTCAAGGTGGCGGTGGTGGTGTCCGCGCTGCCGGGGATCGAGGCGGGCAGGAAGGGCGGCTTCGGGCTGGTGGTCGCGGTGAGGAGCGGCCCAGCGACGACCGGCGGCGATGGGGCCGGGGCTCACGTCGTGGTGCCCGATCTGGGGGAGCTCGGGGTCACCGGGAGGGTTCTACCCTTGACGTCGTGACTGTTCTGATCGATCCGCCCGACTGGCCGGGGCCGCGGGGCCTGATGTGGTCGCATCTCGTCAGCGATCGCTCGCTGGACGAACTGCACGACTTCGCGGCGCGGCTGGGGGTGCCGGTGCGGGCGTTCGACCGGGACCACTACGACGTCCCCGAGACCGTGCACGCGCGGGCCGTCGCGCTGGGGGCCGAGGCGGTCAGCTCGCGGGAGCTGCTGCGCCGGCTGATCGCCTCCGGCCTGCGCCGGCGCAAGAAGCACCACCCCGCACCTCCCGCCCAGGGCTGAGGCCGGCCACGCCGCTCGGCTACCGGGTGTCCTGTCTGAGGAGGGCGGTCAGTTCGGCCGTCATGTTGGCGCGGGCGCGTTCCTCCCACAGGTCGCGAGCCCTGGCCGTGCGGTAGAGGGAGGGCGTGGCGAGCAGGCGGCGCAGCACCTCCGCACGGCCCTGGGCGAACACCGGGCCGGGGACGTGGGCGTACTCCTCGCGGATGGCCCGCGCGTAGGCCGCGTAGCCGGGTCCGGCGAGCACGGCGAGGTCCGCGTCGCACAGGACGGCCCCGTTGCCGTCGCCCGGTTCGACGGTGTCGTGCGCGGCCGTGAGGCGGACCAGGCGGGCCGTCTCGGTGACGCGGCCGGCGGGCACGCCGCACCGGGGCAGGCGCGACTGGGCGAGCTGGGCGCTGCGTTCCTCGTCCCAGCCGGGCCGGCCGTCGTAGACCGCGTCGTGGAACCAGGCCGCCAGCCGTCCCGCCGCCGCGTCCCGCGCCTCGGCGGCGAGCGGCTCGACGGCGGCGAGGACGGCGGCCAGGTGGGTGCGGGTGTGGTAGCGGCGGTGCGGCTCGGCCCAGCGGGCGAGCAGCTCGGCGCGTACGGCGAGCGAGGCGGCGGAACCGCCCGCGAGCGCCACCCACCGACCGGTCCCGGTCCAATCGCCGGCCGCCGCGTCCCCGGCGGTCCGGTCGCCGGGCAGGCCGTCGGGCGGGGTTCGGGTGTCGCTCATCAGAAACCTCCGAGGAAACCCCCGCCTTCAGGCGGAGCAGGAACCGGACCCCTGCGGAGCAGGGCAGGAACAGGCGAACCGCTGTATCGAACTCATGAGCTACTTGCAGCTGATCACGCGGTAAGAATGCCAGGCATGGCGCAGATCGTGAAGCGGGCCTACAAGTACCGCTTCTACCCCATCCCCGAGCAAGCCTCGCAGCTTGCCCGAACGTTCGGCTGCGTCCGCCTCTGCTGGCAGAGCGCTGGTTCCCCTCCTCCAGGCTGTGCTCGGCCTGCGGCGCCGTGCGGGAGACGATGCCGCTGAACGTCCGGATGTGGCAGTGCGCCTGCGGCGCGGTACATGACCGGGATGTGAACGCGGCCAGGAATGTGCTCGCCGCCGGGCCGGCGGAGAGCTGAAACGCCTGTGGAGCCGGTGTAAGACCCCAACGAGACTCCTCTCGGGCGGGCGACCGGCCATGAAGCAGGAAAGCCCATGGGCGACCGTGAGAACCCCCTGCTTTAGGAGGGGGAAACGCCAACTTCTCACCGTACGCCGTCGCGAGGTAACGTCCTGAGCATCGGCACCTCATCGGACGACCCACGGCGCCTGCCCCGCTGGCGGGAGCTGCGCGGCGTCATGCCCCGCCGGCCCCGGCTGTCCAGGGCGGCCAGGGTGCAGGCGGCTGCCGACGTGGCCGACCTGCGGCGGCTGGCCAGGAGGCGGGCCCCGCGCATGGTGTTCGACTACGTGGACGGCGCGGCCGAGGGCGAGCGGTCGATGGCCATGGCGGTGGAGGCGTTCGACCGGGTGGAGTTCAGCCCGCGCGTGCTGCGCGACGTCTCCGAGGCGCCCACCGAGATCGAGATCCTGGGCCGGCGGATCGCCATGCCGGTCGTGCTCGCCCCGACCGGGTTCACCCGGATGATGCACCGAGCGGGCGAGCGGGCCGTGGCGCGGGCCGCGGAGCAGGCGGGCGTCCCCTACACGCTGTCCACGATGGGCACCACGACGGCCGGTGACGTCGCCGCCGCCGCGCCCGGCGGCTGGAACTGGTTCCAGCTGTACGTGGTCCGCGACCGCGGCCGCAACGCCGAGACGCTGGCCCTGGCCGCGGACGCCGGGATGGACGTGCTGGTGGTGACCGTGGACGTGCCGGTGGCGGGGGCGCGGCTGCGTGACGTGCGGCGCGGGCTGACGGTGCCGCCCTCGCTGCGCTGGAGCGGGGCGCTGGAGACGCTGCGGCATCCGGCGTGGTGGTTCGACTTCCTGACCAGCGAGCCGCTGCGGTTCGCCACCGCGGAGGGCGCGCCCGACGACCTCGCGGGCCTGACGAACCTGCTGTTCGACCCGTCGGTGACGATCGCCGACCTGGAGTGGATCCGGTCGATGTGGCAGGGGAAGCTGCTGGTCAAGGGGGTGCAGCGGGTCGACGACGCCAAGGAGCTGGCCGAGGTGGGCGTCGACGGGATCGTGGTGTCCAACCACGGCGGGCGCCAGCTCGACCGCTCCCCCACTCCGCTTGAGCTGCTGCCCGAGGTCGCGCAGGCGGTGGGCGATCGCACGGAGGTGTTCCTCGACGGTGGCGTGCGCAGCGGGGCCGACGTCGCCGCCGGAGTCGCGCTGGGCGCCAGGGCCTGCTTCGTCGGCCGCGCCTACCTCTACGGCCTGATGGCGGGGGGCGAGCCCGGCGTCACGCGGGTGCTTGACCTGCTGCGCGCCGAGCTCGTCCGTACGCTGCAACTGCTGGGGGTGGGCGGCGTCCAGGGCCTGGGCCCCGGCGTCGCGCGGCTCAGGGGAAGGTGACGACCTTCACCGGGATGGTGTCGGTGCCCTGGGCGGGGCCTCCGGTGTCGTTGACGACGTGGGCGATGGTGCCGTTGCCTCCCAGGGAGACGGTGAGCAGGTCGTGGAAGCGCACGCCGGGGGCGACGGGCGTCTCGAAGCCGCGCTCGGCCACGACGCTCGGGTTGACGTTGAAGTAGCAGTACGCGCCGAGACCCCACGCCTCGTGGGAGGTGACCGAGTCGGCGACCTTGTAGGCGGCGTACCCGCGGGTGGAGCCGTTCATCCAGGCGGCCTGGTCGGGCGGGTCGTACGGCATCTCGTTCTGGAAGAAGATCGTCTTGCCGCGCTGGCCGTTCCAGATGACCTGGTACTTCTGGTAGTGCTCGACGAACAGCCCGTACGCGGTGACGTCGTCGCCGTTGACGATCAGTCCGGTGTCGGCGGTGTTGACGGTCCAGCCGATGCCGGTGCCGTGGTCGCCGCGCCAGGCCCAGATGTGGTCGATGATCGTGTGGTCGCTGTTGACGACGAGGCTGGTCGTGGCCTTGCCCGCGTGGGCGCCGCCGATGCGGAAGAAGACGTCCTGGATGGAGATCGGGTCGGCCGCGTGCGTGGCGGAGGAGCCGGACGGGCCGACCTCCATCAGGATGGGCGAGTTGACCGGGCCGGCGTCGAAGAGCAGGCCGGCCACCTTGACGCCGTCCACGTCGGCGATCCGCAGGGGCACCGCGCCGTTGTCGGGGATGACGGTGGCGTAGCCGAGCCCGAGCACGACGGTGCCCGGCCTGGTGACGTTGATGCTCTGGCTCACGTGGTAGATGCCGGGCGTGAAGAGCAGGTTGAGGCCGGAGGCGAGGGCGGCGTTGATGGTGGCCGCGGTGTCGGTCGGCTTGGCCACGTAGAACTGGCTGAGCGGGATCGAGGAGCCGGTGCCCGGCCAGTTCGCGCCGCGCGAGTCGCGCCGCAGGGCCGGCACGAAGACCTGGTAGGCGCCCGCGCCGTCCACGTACAGGAAGGGCTTCTCCCTGGTCACGGGGCTGGTGCCGAGCGTCGTGTACGGCGGTTCCGGGAACGACTGGGCGGGCGCGCCCGCGACGCCGGAGAAGACCATGTTCCACACGCCGTTGAGCCAGCCGCCGATGTTGCTGTCGCGGGTGAACCACTGCTGCTGCGAGTACGGCTGCACGGTCCCGTCGATCCTGCTGTCGGCGATGTAGCCGCCGCTGGCCCAGCCGTAGCCGGAGGGGGCCAGGTTGAGGTTGCCCCTGACGTGCATCCGCCGGAACGGCGCGGCCTGCGAGACCGCCCACTGGTTGGTGCCGCCGGTGGGCGTGATGGACAGGTTCTCGGCCGAGCGCCAGAAGTTCTGGGTGGCGTTGCCGCCGAACCAGCCCGCGTCCACCCGCACCTGGCCGTTGATCGTGACGTCGTCGGGGTTGCGGCCCAGGCCCATGATCGAGGTGTAGAAGCCGATGTCGGCGTTGACGTTGTAGCTGCCGGGCTTGAACAGCAGGGCGTGGCGCTGGAGGCCGAACTGGTTCGACTCCATCTGGGTGAAGATCGAGTCGAGGGTCGACTGGATGCTCGCCGCCGGCATGGACGGGTCGAAGACGTGCACGTTCGGCCCGAGGTCTCCGCCGCCGCCCGGCGTGTCGGTGATGGTCCGCACGGTGAGCTCCCACAGCGAGTAGCCGTACGGGGTGGCGCGGGCGGTGCCGTGCACGCGGACGTAGCGGCCGGTCCCGGACACGTCGAGCGTCTGCGTGCCACCCGTGCCGGTGGTCGTCGAGTGGACGTCGGTCCAGGAGGAGCCGTCGCCGGAGACCTGGACGCGGAACGCGGAGGCGTACGCGGCCTCCCACTGGAGCACCACCTGGCAGATCTGGCGGGACCCGCCCAGGTCGACCTGGATCCACTGCGGATCGGTGAACGCGCTGGACCAGCGGGTTCCCGCGTCGCCGTCCACGGCGGCCGAGGCGGGCAGGCCGGCGTTCTCGACGGAGGAGGCGGTGGCGGGGCCGCCGAGCTCGGCGTTGGCGCTGCCGCAGCCCGGCGCGGCCATGGCGCCGGG
>NZ_BAAAMU010000033.1:55786-92020 GCF_039529435.1 Nonomuraea maheshkhaliensis | reverse complement strand
CGCCCGTCCGCCCGGCGATCGTCGGCCGCGCCCGCCTGGGAGCGCGCACGCGTACCGCCCGCCTCCCGGCCCTCCTCCTCCGGTACGGCGGCGGCAGGCGGCCGGCGCACCACCAGCGCCTCGGGAACGAGCACGATGACCCGGGTGCCGCCGAACGCCGACGGCCGCAACTCCACCTGGAGATCCAGGTTCGCGGCCAGCCGGGCGACCACGTACAGCCCGAGCCGCACGTCGTCCGCGTGGGTCATGACGTCGAGCTGCGGCGGCGCCTGGAGCAGGGCGTTGAAGGAGGCGTACCGCTCGGGCTCCATCCCCAGCCCGCGGTCCTCGATCTCGACGGCGACGCCCCGGCTGACCGGCGCGGCCCGTACCTCCACCGGGGTCAGGGGCTTGGAGAAGGTGGTGGCGTTCTCCATCAGCTCCGCCAGGACGTGGATCACCGGCCCCACCGCGCGCTCGGCGATCCAGGACTCGCCCTCGACGTCGATCGAGATCCGGCGGTAGTCCTGGACCTCGCTCTGCGCGGCGCGCAGCACGTCGAGCAGCCGTACGGGCCTGCGCCAGCGGCGCTGCGGCTGCCCGCCGCCGAGGATGACCAGGTTCTCCTCGTAGCGGCGCAGCCGGGCGGTGAGGTGGTCGAGGTCGAACAGCCCCTCCAGCACCTCGGGGTCCTCGTGCCTGCGCTCCAGCTCGTCCAGCTTCTTCAGCTGCAGGCCGATGAGGATCTGGGTGCGGCGGGCGATGCGCTGGAGCATGCGCTGGAAGCCGCGGTGCTGTTCGGCCTGCCGGATCGCGGTACGGACGGCGCTGCGGCGGGCCAGGTTGAGCGCCTGCCCGAGTTCGCCGAGTTCGTCGCCGGTGGGCTCGATCTTGCGGACTTCCGCGTCCACGTCGACGTCCTCGCCGCGCTCCAGCCTGGCGACCACGTCGGGCAGCCGCTCGCGCAGTTCCTGGGCGTCGTGGCGCAGGTGCAGGATGCGCCGGCGGAGCACGGAGGTCAGCCGCCAGCTCGCGAAGACGACCAGGCCGAGCGCGAGCAGACCGACGGTGGAGACGCTGACGAAGACCGTGAAGATCATGTCGGCGTGGGCGTGGCCGACCGCGGAGACGTGCTTCCTGCGCAGGTCGACGAGCTCACGCAGCTGCGCGGTCACGGTCTGCACGGACGCGCGCCAGGCGTTGGCGTCCTCGCGGAGCCTGACCTGGTCGCTCGCGGCGCCGGCGGCGGTGGACAGCCGCCCCTCCACGGCGGTCATGGTCTGCCACGCCTGGCTTTCCGCGATCTTCGCGTGGCGGGTCTCGTCGCCGGTGAGCGCGGGCAGCACCCGGGCGCGCATGAGATGGTTCCTGGTGCCGGCGGCCTCGGCGACGAAGCCGTACTCGATCCTCGTCAGCCGCCCGCTCTCCCAGCCGCGCGCCAGGACGGCGTCCTCGCGCCCCACCATGTCGATGATCCAGAAGAGGTCGACGAGAGCCTGCGCCTCGGTGTTCAGCCGGCCCTCGTCGGTGTCGCCGAGCGCGGTCAGCACGCCGAGGCCGGACACCAGGACGCCGCTGTAGTAGTTGAACGTCTGCGTCGCGCCGGCCGTCCCGGCGTCGACCGCCTTGCGCTGCTGGTCGAGCAGGCTGAGGGAGCCCACGGTGCGGGAGATCGCGTCGGCGAGCCCGCGCTGCCCGTCGCTGAGGTCGGCGCCGGTCAGGGAACGGAACGCCTTTACGGCGCGGTCGGTCGCCCGGCGCTGGACGGCGAGCCGGTCACGGGCGGTGGCACGCGGGACGGCCTGCGCCTGCGCGGTGAACCGGCGCTCCTGGTCCAGGGCGAAGAACAGCTCGGCCACGGGCCGGCCGACCGTCGTGTCGGCCAGCGCCAGCTGTGCCTTCTCCGCCTGCCACTGCGTGAACAGCTGGTTCATGCCGGACGCCAGCAGCGGCGTGAACGTCACGCTCGGCACGATCACGACGGTGAGCAGCACGGTCCGTAACCGCAGCCGGCGGACCGCCGGGCGCTTCGGGCCGCCGCCGGCGGATCCGGGCGGCGTGCTCCCGCCGCCGGGCGCCTTCGACCGCCGCAGTCCGCCCCTGCCCCATCCAGCCATGTGCCGGGTACTCTCCTCGCCGGTCGGTTGATCCAAGATCCCAAGATCGCCGTACTGGCGATTGGTGCCCGATCGTAGCCATACCGCAGTAGAGTCGAAAGTCCCGCCGCACAAGTGCACATCCGTCCCGTCCGGCGCATATCGTCGCCTCGCGCTGAGCTGCGCTTCCGCCGGCGATGCCCCACGTGGGCCCCACGTGGGCCCCACGCGGCGAGACCCCGGGCGTCAGGCGTCGGACGAGCCGGTGAGGGCGCTGCCCGCCTGCCACTCCTGCCACGTCTTGGCCCAGGGCGTCGGCCCGTTGCCGAAGCGGAGCCTGCGCGAGGTCCCCTTGACCTTGATGATGTCGCCACGCTGGGTGAAGTTGTAGAACCAGCGGGCGTTGTCCGTGCCGGCGTTCACGCATCCGTGGCTGACGTTGCGGTGGCCCTGATCGGAGACGGACCAGGGGGCGGCGTGGAAGAACATGCCGCTGTAGGTCATCCGCACGTTCCACTTGGTGTGGTGCAGGTACTCGCCGGGGATGCCGACGGTGGCCGAGTCCATGAGGAAGTCGGCCGCCTTCTCCTGGGCGATCATGGTGCCGGACCAGCTCTCGTAGCCCGGCTTGCCCAGGCTGACCGGGATGGTCTTGACGACCTCGCCGTTCTTGCGGACGACCGCCCGGTGTGATTTGTCGCGGATCGTGGTGATGTGCTCGGCGCCGACGGTGAAGTTCACCGTACGGTCCTTGGTCCCCCACAGGTTCCGCCCGATCCGCAGCCCGGTCAGGTGGGCGACCACGGTGACCCGCTCGCCCGCCGGCCAGAACTCGCGCGGCCGGAACTGCACCTCGGTGTCGCTCACCCAGCTCCACCCGCCCTCGACCGGCCGCGACATCCGCACTGTCAGCGACCGCTCGACCGCGGCCCGGTCCTTCTGCGTGGTGATCGGCTCCGACAGCAGCAGCTGGATGGGCATGCCGACGCCGACCTTCTCGCCTTCGAGCGGCGACATGCCGCTCTTCAGCACCCGCTTCGGCTTCAGCGTGGTGAACGCGGCCCGCTCGGCCGCCACCTGCCGCCCGTCGGGGCTGGTGGCCTGCGCGCTCACCGTGTACGCCGTGGACGGCTTCAGCGGCCATCGGGGACGCCAGGTGCCGTCCATGCCCATGCTGCCCTCGATCTGGTGGCCGTCGGCGTCGGCGAGGGTCAGGCTGGTGATCCTGCCGCCGGTGACCTTGATGGCGATCCCGGTGTCGGGTGGCACCTGCTTCGTGCCGTCGACCGGCGTGATCGACAGGACGGGCGGCGGCGCCGGCGCGGGCGGGCCCTCCTGCTGGGCGCCGCCGGGCAGCCCCGGTGCGCATCCGGCGGTCAGCAACACCGCCACCGTGAACGTACTGACGAGTAGGGTGCCGCTGCTGCGCATCGCCGCTGACTCCATTCCCCCGATAGATAGGCATATTTCGGACTAGGTGGTCCATTGGGGAGACGAAGAGCGTTATGCCCGTCACTGTGAGTAATCATGCGAAGAAGTTCGACTGGTCGGCGTGGCGGCGGAAGGCCGGGCGTGTCGGCCCGCCGCGGGCTTGGGCCGCGGCCGGGCCCAGCAGGCCAACGCTCCCGTTGCCAGGCCCCGCCTCGCTCCGCCCCCGCCTCGCCCCGCCCCGGCCTCGCCCCGCCCCGCCCCGACCGGGCGGCCCCGACCGGGCGGCCCCGGCCGGGCGCCATCGCCCGTCTGCTCGCCGGCCTCGACGTGACGCTCGGTGACGATCTCCTCCGACCGGAGGCGTCCTTGAGGTCGGACGCCTCGCCGCCGGTCGTCCGGATTTTCTCCGGCGAGGGGGCCGGAGGAATGTGAATACCTCTTCTCGATGATCGCTCGGTGTTTCTCGATTGTCTGCGTGCGGGCCCGGGAGGCCTGGCGGCTATTGACAGCCGGGCGGGCGCTCACCACCCGCCCGCCCGTCGAATCGGTCCCCGTTTTCGCCGCTTAACGGCGCGCCCATAAGAGTTTCGTGGGGATATTTCGGAAATTGGCGAGATGAGATTTCTATTGAAGACAAGCGCCCCAAGAGGTGTGATAACGAAGTGGGCATGACATCCGGCGAAGCGGATGCGTAAGGTTTGCGAGTGTTCCTATATGTGGCTGCGGAGATAGTCGTGTCATCAGGGAAACCCGGCACAGCGTTGCCGTCGCTCCGGCCTCGGCACGTCCCTTTTCGGGAGCTCCAGCATTTGAATGCCGAATATCTTTCATATTGCTGGGCCGCGAAAAGGGACGCGCGGACGGCGGGACCCCGTTCCCCGCGCGGCCCGCACCGCCATCTCGCCGCGCCCGGCCTGGCCCGCGGCGCCGAACAAGGACTGTCGTGATCACAACTGATTTCGCGGTGGCGACCCTCTTAGGAGCCGTCCTCGCCCTCTCCGTCGTCCTGGGCGCCGTCGTCGCGCTCGCGGTACGCGCCCGCGCGCCACGGACCCCCGTTCCCGCGCCCCAGAAAAAGGCCCAGGACAGCGGACCGGACAGCGGGCCGGCCACCGGCCCCGTGAAAGCGGTCCAGGCGCCGGTGAAGACCGGCGGCGGCCAGCAGGCCGAACGCGCGGCGCTGCAGAAGACGCTGCAGGAGGCGCGCCGCCAGGCCGAGACGAACCGGCAGTGGTACGCCGCCGCGATCGAGGAGTCCGGGCACCTGCTCCAGCGCCTCCAGGCGGTGGCCGACGAGCAGGCCCGCGGCCACACCGGCGTGACCGTGCCGGGGCTGCTGCACCCGGGCTTCAAGGACAGCCTGCTGGCCAAGCACCACCAGAGCGCCATCGACCTGCTCGGCGAGACCATCCGGGCCACCCGCGACGACCTCGACCGCTCGGCCCGCACCGGCGTGCGCGGCATGGCCGACGAGGTGCAGATGTACCTCGCCCGGCTGCAGATGAAGATCGACGAGGCGTTCCAGGACTTCCCGACGCAGACCCCGTTCCATCAGACGCTGGTCGACCTCGACGCGCTGACCGCCTGGAGCCTGCACGCCGTGCAGCGGCTGCGCGTGCTGACCGGGTCCTGGCCCGGCATGCAGCGCGCGGACTGCACGCTGCGCGAGATCATCGAGGGAGCGCGCGGGCGGATCAGCGCCTACAACCGGGTCGACTACACCTACCTGCCGGACGTCGGCGAGCAGTACGTCGAGGGCCGGGTCGTCGAGCCGATCACCATCGCCCTGACCGAGCTGCTGAGCAACGCCGCCACCTACTCCAGCGACCGCGTCGGCGTCTACGTCACCGCGGTCCCCGCCGGGCTGCGGATCGTGGTGGAGGACGCCGGCTACGGCATGATCGCCTTCCACCTGGCCGAGGCCGCGCGGCAGTTGCCGGGGCGGGCGGACCTCGACGTGGCCGGGCTGGCCGACGAACGCAAGCTCGGCTTCGCCGTCATCGGCCGCCTGGCGCACGACTACGGCTTCCGGGTCGACGTAGGCGCCCCCTCGGGCAGCGGCGGGGTGAAGGCGGTGTGCCTGATCCCGAGCAGCGTCATCAACCCCGCACCGGCCGGGCGGACGCCGTCGTCCGGCGCCCGCCGGGGGGACGAGACCCCCACCGCGCCACAGCCACCGGCCGTCCCCGCGACCGCCCTCGCCCCTGTCATGGCCACCACAGCGCAGGGCCTGCCCAAACGCGAACGACGCCAGGAGCCCGCCACGCCCCGGCCCGCCGTCGCCACCCAGGAAGCCCTCACCGACACCCGCTCTCCCGAAGAGGCGGCCGCCGGCCTGGAGACGCTCCGCCGGGCGTTCACCACGGGCCTGACCGCCGACGCCGCCGATCCTGAAGGAAACGCACAGGCATGATCATGCAACAGCCCACCGCCGACAGCACCGACATGAGCTGGGCCCTCAACCGGCTGTGCGAGGAGCCGGGAGTGCTCAACGCGCTGCTGTTCACCTCCGACGGGCTGGTGATGGCCCATTCCCACGGGCTCGACCGCGACGACGCCGACCGCACGGCGGCGACCCTGGCCGGGCTGAACTCGCTGCAGCGCGACCTCGGCGGCTTCTGCCGCACCCAGGGGGAGCAGTGCACGCCAGGCCCGCTGCGCTTCATGGTCAGCGACCTCAAGACGGTCACGCTGCTGCTGTTCGTCGCCACGGAACGCACCGGCGTCGGCGTGTCCGTCCGGGGCGAGTCGGCCGGCCACGAGGTCTCGGTGGCCATCCAGGCCACGCTGAAGATGATCAACGGGCTGCGGCCCGTACTCGGCGCACGCGAACGTGGCGACACGACATGAGCCACTCCCGGCACCGGCGCGCGGGCATGGTGCGCTCCCACACCGCCACCGGCGGCGACCTCACCCCGGCGCGACAGGGACTGGACGCCGCCACGCTGCTGCTCGCCGACGCCACGCGGCCGGTGACCGGGCTGGCGGCCCAGCCGCGCCGCGTGATGGAGCTCTGCCTGCCGGGTGTGCTGTCGGTCTCCGAGGTCGCCGCGCACCTGCACCTGCCGGGCCCCGTCGTGCGCGTCATCGTCTCCCGGCTGCTCGACAGCGGCCATCTGTCGGCGCGTGCCCCCTTCGTCCCGACGGCCTCCTCCCCGCACAGCGCGGAGGTGCTGCGGAAAGTGCTGGTGGCCCTTGAGAAGCTCTGACCGTTACGTCCCGGCCCAAGCCCAGTCCGTGAAGATCCTGGTGCTCGGCCCGTTCGCCGTCGGCAAGACCACGTTCGTCAAGACCGTCTCCGAGATCAGGCCGCTGTCCACCGAGGAGCGGATGACCAGGGCGGGAGAGCTCGTCGACGAGCTCGACGAGCTGTCCGACAAGGACACGACCACGGTCGCGATGGACTTCGGCCGCCTGACCCTGAGCGAGGAGATCGTCCTCTACCTGTTCGGCGCCCCCGGCCAGCCGCGCTTCCACGGCATGGTCCGCTCCCTCATGCAGGGCGCCCTGGGCGGGCTGGTCCTGGTCGACACCCGCCGCATCGCCGACAGCTTCGACGCGATCGACCTGCTCGAAGAGGCGCGGCTGCCGTACACGGTGGCCGTCAACCACTTCTCCGGCTCGCCCCGCTACAGCGACGCGCACCTGCGCGACAGCCTCAGCATGGACGACGAGCAGCCGCTGGTGAGCCTCGACGCCCGCGAGATCGGATCGGCCAAGCACGGCCTGATCGCCCTCGTCCGCCACATCCTCTACCGCCCCCGTCACCTGGAGCACGCCCCATGACCTCGTACGTGACCCCGCCCGCCGCGCGGGTGGCCCCGCCCCGGATGTTCGGGCCGGAGTTCGCCGCCCGCCCGCAGGACGTCTACCAGGTGCTGCGGGCCGCGGGGCCGGTCGCGTGGGCGGAGATCGCCGAAGGGGTGCGCGCCCTGGTCGTCACCGGTCACCGGGCCGCCATCGACCTGCTCACCGACACCGCCACGTACAGCAAGGACAGCCGGCTGTGGCAGGACCTGGCGGCCGGTCGCGTCCCGCAGGACAGCCCGGTGCTGGCCCTGATGGCCTACCGCCCCAGCCTGCTGTACGCCGACGGAGATCGCCACGCCCGCCTCCGGCAGGCCATGGACGACTGCCTGGCCCGCGTCAGCCAGCCCGAACTGCACGACCTCACCCGCGCCCACGCCCTGCGTCTCATCGCCGGCTTCGCCCAGCAGGGCCACGCCGAGCTGATGGGCCAGTACGCCGACATGCTGCCGCTGCTCGTCTTCACGGACCTGCTCGGCTGCCCGCCCGAGCTGACCGGCCGCATGGTCGTCGCCTGCCAGGGCATGATCAACGCCGGCCCGGGAGCCGGGCAGGCCGCCGCCGGCCTGGCGCAGGCCCTGTCCGAGATCATCGCGATGAAGAACCGCAGCCCCGGCCGCGACTGCACCTCCTGGATGCTGGCCCACCCGGCCCGGCTGTCGCACGAGGAGATCCTGCACCAGTTGGTCGTCCTGGTCGGCGCCGGCACCATCCCCACCGCCGCGTGGATCGCCTCGGGGCTGCGCCTGCTGCTGTCGGACGACGACTACGCCGGCGACCTGACCGGCGGCGCGATCACCGTACGCAGGGCCCTGGAGCAGGTCCTGTGGGTGCGCTCGCCCATGGCGAACTTCTCCGTCCACTACGCCCGCGCGGACACCACCCTGCACGGCGTGCCCGTCCCGGCCGGCGTGCCGATCCTGATCAGCCACGCCGCCACCGGCGCCGACCCGGCGCTGCCGCCGGACCTCGGCTACGACAACCGCTCCCATCTGGCCTGGTCGGCCGGGCCGCACCGCTGCCCGGCCGACAGCCAGGCCGCCATCATCGCCCAGAGCGCCATCGAGACCCTGCTCGACCGGCTCTGGGACGTCCAGCTCGCCGACGCGGAGGTCGTCAACCGCCCAGGCCCCTTCCACCAGTGCCCCGCCCGGCTCGCCGTCCACTTCCGGCCGCAGCCGGCCCATGCCTTCGCCGCCCCCACCGCCCCCACAGGAGGTACGCGCGATGAGCCAACCGATGACCCTCGACACCACCGGCGGTCACCTGTTTGAACAGGTCGACCACCTGCGCGGCGGCGGCCCCGCCGTGCGCGTCCTGCTCCCCGGAGACCTCGTCGCCTGGTCGGTGACGCGCGGCGAGGTCGTCAGAACCCTCCTGACCCATCCCGACGTCTCCAAGAACGCCCGCACCTCCTGGCCCGACTACCAGCCCTACGCCATCGCCTGGCTGACCGCCTGGGTGGACGTGACCAGCATGTTCACCGTCGACGGCGACGACCACAAACGCCTGAAGGACCTGGTCGGCAAGGCGTTCACCCCCCGCCGCATCCAGGCCATGCGGCCCGCGGTCGAGGCGGTCGTCACCGGACTGCTCGACGACCTGGACCGCGAACCACCCGGCCGGCCGGTCGACCTGCGCGCCCGCTTCAGTTACCGGGTCCCCACCCAGGTCATCTGCGACTTCATGGGCGTGCCCGCCGAGCAGCGCCCCGAGATGCTGCGCACCATCGACGCCGTGCTCGACACCACCCTGTCGGCCGAGGAGGCGACCGGCGTGCAGCGCGACATGTACGCGGCCATGCACCGGCTGATCGAACACAAGCGCGCCGACCCCGGCGCCGACCTGACCAGCGTCCTGCTGGCCGCCCACGAGACCGGCGCCGACCGGCTCAGCCCCGACGAACTCGTCAGCACCCTGATCCTCATGATCGGCGCCGGCAGCGAGACCGCCGTCTCCCTCATCGACCACGCCGTCGTCGCCATGCTCACCCACCCCGCCCAGCTCGCCGCCGCCCAGGCCGCCCCCGGCCGCTGGGACGACGTCATCGAGGAGACCCTGCGCCACAGCCCGCCGCTCATGCACCTGCCGATGCGCTACGCCACCGCCGACCTCGACCTCGGTGACGGCGTGACCATCGGCAAGGGCGAACTCATCCTGATCGCCTTCGGCGCCCACGGCCGCGACCCACACGCCAACCCCGACCCAGGCCGGTTCGACATCGACCGCGCAGACCGCCAGCACCTGGCCTTCGGCCACGGCATCCACTTCTGCCTCGGCGCGCCGCTGGCCCGGCTGGAGGCCGCCGTCGCCCTGCCCGCCCTCTTCACTCGCTTCCCCGGCCTGCGCCTGGCCGGGCCCGCCGAGACGCTGCGTCCGCAGCCCTCTTTCATCGCCAACGACTACCGCAGCCTGCCCGTCCTCCTCAACTGACGGGCCCGCCACCGGCCGCGGGCCTCCCGCGGCCGGTGCAGGGGGTTCAGCGGAGCTCGCCGGTGATGATCCACAGATGGCCGAACGGGTCACGGACGCGGCCGGAACGTTTGCCGTACGGGCGGTTCTCGATCGGCACGACCACCTCGGCGCCGTGGGCGGTCATACGCTCGCCGACCGCGTCCGGATCCTCGACCTCGACCTCCAGCAGGACCGCCGAGCCGCCGAGATCGTCGGGCGACAGCCATCCCCAGGCGGAGACGGCGGGGGAGAGCTGGAAGGACGAATCGCCGACGCGGTGATCGACCATGCTGGGCCGGCCGTCGTCGCCCGGGGGTGCGCTGAACACCCGCTCGGCGCCGAGGGTGGCCTGGTAGAAGGCGGACGCGCGGTCCGGGTCGGGCACGATGAGACGGGGGGAAAGCCGCATGTCAGAAGTCATGAGCCCATCGTCGGCCGGGATGCGAGCGGGGGTCTTGAAGATTTGGGAACGGGACCTGGTGACACGTCTCAGAGCGGGACCAGTCGGGTCTTCCGGGCGTGGCCTGCCTCAAGGAGCGGGGTCGGTCAGGTTCTCTGCCCGCGGCTGTCTCAGGTGGTGAGGCCGGTCAGGCCCTCCGTGCGTAGCCACTCGGTCGGGGTGCATCCGGCCATCGCCCGCCACTCCCGGGTGAGATGCGCCTGGTCGGCGAAGCCCGCCGCTGCGGCCACTGCCGCCAGGCTGACCGTTCCCGCCCTGGCGGCGGCCACGAGTCCGCCGCGCGCGGCCTCGAAGCGGAGCAGCCGCTGATACTCCTTCGCCGTCACCCCCAGCGCGCCGCGGACCGTTCCGCTCAGGTGGCGCCGGGAGCACCCGAGCCGCCGAGCAGCCTCCTGCACCCGCGCGGTCCCCGACAGCGCCGACAGCGCCGACAGCGCCGCCAGCGTGGCCGGGAGCTCGCCGCCGGTGTCCCTCTCGTGCCGGTCCAGCCCGGCGAGCAGGGCCTCTTCGACCAGGGCGCGGCGCTGCGGCCAGGACCGGCAGGTCGCCAGCCGCTCCGGCAGGTAGTCGAGCACCGGGGCCACGTCGGCGAGCTCGGCGACCTGCCCGGACAGCGCCGACGCCGGAACCCCCAGCAGCGCGCCCGCGGCCGGCGGGCTGAGCGTCAGCCACACGCCGCGCGTGCCGCCCTCCTGCCGCAGCTCGGCCGGGTCGAGGTGCAGCCCGGCGACCACGGCACGGAAACGTTCTCGCGAGCCGAGCCGGCCGATCTCCAGAGAGTCCGCCTCGGGGATCGTGATCGAGATCGTGGATGAGGGCAGCCCGCGATGAACGCCGCCCGGCCCGAGGTCGTAGGCGCTCAGCGCTGCCACGAACGGTGCCAGGGCCGCGGACCTGCGATGAGCGGGCACGAGGGGCACCCCTCCACCCTACGGCGGCCCGGCCGACGTCCGCCCGCTGCCCGCCCGGCGCGCGCAAGCGGCGGGGCCCGAGGGAGGGAAGAGGGCGGTGACGGCGCGGACGACGGCGGCGCGGCGGTCGGCCGTGCCGCCCTCCGCGAGGGTGGCGATCGCGACCTGCTCGCTCCAGGTTTCGGCGATCTGGCAGACCAGGGCCATGATGTCGGCCGGATCCCAGGAGGAGTCGAGGAGACCGTCCTGCTGCGCGCGCCGGATCCGCTCCAGCTTGCCGGCGATGGCGTCGCGGTAGGGGTTCGGCTCGACGGGGGAGTGATCGGGAGCAGGCAGTTCGAGGCGGCCCCAGGCGATGAACCGGTGCCGGCCGGGGTTGGCGGAGAAGTAGTCGAACAGCTGGCCGGCGTAGGAGGGCAGGTCAGCCGGATCCAGGTGGATGGCGTCGGCCGCCGCCGTCAGTTCGCCCGAGGCCACGTGCGCGTACAGAGCCTCTTTGGTGCGGAAGTAGGCGTAGACGCGTTCCTTGCTCGTACGGGCGGCCTTGGCGATCCGGTCCACGCGGGCGCCGGCGATCCCGAACCGGGCGAACTCCTCTCGCGCGGCGGCGACGATACGGTCGCGGGTGGAGTCGGTTCTGGCCATGCCCCGATCCTAGTGATCCGCCGCGTCAGCGGCCGGAGCGCAGGGACTCCAGCTCCTCCGCCCGCCGCAGGTCCTTCGGCCGGCTGAGCGCGCGGCGCATCCCGATCAGGTCGTCGAGGCAGGCGTAGCGGACCTCCAGGCCGTCCTGGCCGGTCGCGGTGACCGCGCGATCGATGACCTCCCGGACGCGATAACCGCCCCAGGGCAGCGCCGGGGTGCAGCAGTCGCCGCCGGCGCCGGTCGCGGTGAACTGCACCTTGGGACGGAGGAAGGCTTCCGGCCGGGTCGCCACGGGATCGCCCCGCTCGTCGCTCAGCCGGGCCCCGGCGGCGGCGAACGCGGCCGCCAGGGCCGGGGCGTGCTCAGGGGCGCCGTCCCAGAGCAGGTCGAGGTCGCCGGTCAGCTCGGCGGACCCGTGCATGATGCCGGCGACCTGCCCGATCACCACGGCCCGCACGCCGTGCCGTTGCAGGGCTTCGAGCAGGGGGAACGGGTCGAAGTCGACGGCGCCGTCGGTGCCGATCGTGCCGACGTCGTCATCGGCGTCCTCGTGGCCGAGCCCGGTGCCCGCCCGCTGCCCGGCCAGCTCACGGGTGCGCCGGGCGGCCTCGCGGAGTCGTCGTATCGGTTCGTCGCTCATCTGGCCCTTGCTCGGTCGCGGCGGAACGCCGGGCCTGCCCGGCGGAACGATCTTAGCGCCGCAGGGCTTCGTGATTGGAGTAGAGTGAGACCAAACCGAACCGTTTGGTTTTGTTCCAGGGAGGACCTCATCATGCGACAGCGCATCCTCGGCCGCCAAGGTCTGGCCGTCTCGGCGATCGGTTACGGGTCGATGGGCCTGACGATGGCCTACGGTCCCGGTGACGAGCAGGCGGGCATCGCCGCCATCCGGCGCGCGTACGAGCTGGGCGTGACCTTCTTCGACACCGCCGAGCTGTACGGCCTCGGCACCGGCTCCAACGAGACCCTGGTCGGCAAGGCGGTCAAGGACTTCCGCGACGACGTCGTCCTGGCCACGAAGTTCGGCTTCGACCTGTCCGACCCCACGCGGATCGGCGTGAAGCTCGACAGCCGTCCCGAGCACATCCGCGAGGTGACCGACAACAGCCTGCGTTACCTGGGCGTCGACCACATCGACGTGCTCTACCAGCACCGGGTCGACCCCGACGTGCCGATCGAGGACGTCGCCGGGACCGTCAAGGAGCTGATCGAGGCGGGCAAGGTGAAGTACTTCGGCCTGTCGGAGGCCGGTCCGCAGACGATCCGCAGGGCGCACGCCGTCCAGCCGGTCTCCGTCCTGCAGACCGAGTACTCCCTGTTCGAGCGGGAGGTCGAGGAGCTGTTCCCGGTGCTGCGGGAGCTGGGGATCGGGTTCGTCGCCTACTCGCCGCTGGGCCGCGGCTTCATCACCGGAACGGCCAAGCCCGCCGGCTCCTACGACACCACCGACATGCGCAACACCGATCCGCGCTGGCAGCCGGGCAATTTCGAGCAGAACCTGAGGGCCGTGGAGCGGCTGGGCGAGCTCGCCGCCTCGAAGGGCGCGAGCGTCGCCCAGCTCGCGCTCGCGTGGGTCCTGGCGCAGGGCGAGGACATCGTGCCGATCCCCGGCACCCGCAGCCCCCGGCGGATGGAGGAGAACGCCGGCGCCGCCGAGCTCGATCTCGGCCCCGCCGACCTGGACGCGATCGCCGAGATCCTGCCCACCGGCGGCTTCGGCGCCCGTTACGTGGCCCCGATCATGCCCAGCTGGACCTGACCCCGGCGCAGGTCCACGCCTTGTCCCGACCTGCGCCGGTCCAGCTCCTCGCCCGCCTGGACCTGTCCCCGGCTCAGGCCCGTGCTCGGCGGTGCTCGCGGCTCAGGCCGCCCGGAGCGGGCGCAGGGCCGAGCCCCAGGACAGGACCTGGTCGAGGACCACGTTCAGCCGGTCCTCGTGCGCCGCCGCCGGCTGGAAGCCGTCCGCGAAGTCGGTGTGGATCGACAGCCCGACCTGGTTCGACACGGTGGCCACGCTGAGCAGGCCCAGGACGTGTCGCAGGTGCGAGATCGCCCGGGGCGCGCCGTCCACGCCGTAGCCGACGAACCCGGCCGCCTTGTTGGTCCACTCCGAGTACAGGAAGTCGAGCGCGTTCTTGAGCGCGCCGGGGTAGGAGTTGTTGTACTCGGGGGTCACGATGATGAACGCGTCCAGCGACGCCACCTTGGCCGACCAGCGCTTGGTGCGCTCGTACTGGTAGTTGCCCGTGGCCGGGTGCTCGGGCTCGTCCAGGTTGCCCAGGTCGAAGTCCTTCAGGTCGACGACCTCGTACTCGGCGTCGCCGCGCTTGACGGCCAGATCGTGAACCCAGCGTGCCACCGCCTCGCCGTTGCGGCCAGGACGGGTGCTGCCCAGGATGATGCCTATCTTCAGCATGCCAATGCTCCTCGGTCGGGTGTGCGGAAACCACCGTACGGAGAACTGGCGAGATACTGAATGCGTTGCTGTCCAACATTCATACGCGATCGTCTCTATGGTTAGACTTCCCGTATGGATGTGCTCAGCGATGTGGTGGCCTTCATGCGGTGCGGGCGGCCCACCGCCACCCGCTTCTCCTGGCGCGCGCCCTGGGGGGTCCGGTTCCGCACGACGCCCGGGTCCGCGGGTTTCCAGCTGGTTCTGCGCGGGTCCTGCTGGCTCATCTCCCCGGACGGCGAGCCCGTTCCGCTGAGCGTAGGCGACCTGGTGTTCGTGCCGCACGGCGACTCGTACGGGCTGACCGACGACCCGGAAAGGCCGCTGGTCGAAGCCGACTGCGGGGCCCACGACGAGCTGTACGGCTCCGCCGCCACAGGCGGCACCGGGGCCGAGACGGTCATCCTGTCCGGCGGCTACCGGATCGACCTCGACCGGACCCACCCCATCCTGAGCTCGCTGCCCAGCGTGATCCACCTGCCCGCGACGCTCGGCAGCCATCCCGAGCTGCGCGCCGCCGTCGAGCTGCTGGCCGCCGAGATCGAGGATCCGCGCTCCGGCGCGGACATCGTGGTGTCGTCCCTGCTGGAGATGGTGCAGCTGTACGTGCTGCGGGCCTACTACGACACCCAGGACGAGCCGTGCACGCTGTCCGGCTGGTCCGCCGCGCTGGCCGACCCCGCGATCGGGCGCGCGCTCGACGCCGTCCACCGCGATCCGGCCCACCACTGGACGGTCGAGGAGCTCGGCGCCCGCGCGGGCATGTCGCGGGCCGGCTTCGCCCGCCGCTTCGCCGCGCTGGTCGGGCAGCCGCCGCTGGCGTACCTGACCTGGTGGCGGCTGGTGAACGGGGCACGCATGCTGCGCGAGTCGGACGCGTCGGTGGCGGAGGTGGCCGAACGGATGGGGTACGCCTCGGAGTTCGCCTTCGGCAACGCCTTCAAGCGCGAGTTCGGCGTCCCACCGGGCCGTTTCCGCCGCAGCCCGGCGGTCGCGTAAGCCACCTCCGCATCAGCCTGACGGCCGGTCGGGTTGCGGAGGACGCGGAACGGCGGGCGCGGTGGCGGCGTACCGCGTCCCGGTTGGCGCACGGGTGGGAGCGGTACCGCTGACGTGCGGTGCGCGAGGTGTCCGCGAAGATCGCCGTGCAGCCGTCGGCGGCACATCGTCCGAGCCGGTCCATGCCCCGTCCGGTGAGGTGCAGCGCCGTCCCCACGGAGATCAGCGCGAACAGCACCGCGCCGAGCGGCTGCGTCGACGACCTTCGTCCGGGCGGCGATGACGGCGAGGGTCTGATCGAGATCCGCCGCCTCGACCGGACGTTCCAGCACCAGTCCGGCCGCGCGGCAACGAGCGGCCGGTCCGGCGGCGCTCGCCGGTGGCCGGATCCTGGTCGTGGACGGCGCGAACGGCCTGGCCGCCTGCGGCATCGGTACGATCGAGCAGTGGTTCCCCGGCCCCCACTCGCGCAACGGCAGGATCGGTCACGTCATCGGCATGGTCACCGACCCGTCGCACCGGTGGCGCGGGCACGGCCGGGCGGTCATGCTCGGCCTGCTCGACCGGTTCCGCGAACGCGACGCCGTACGCGTCGACCTCACCGCCTCCCGCGAGGCCGAGCCGCTCTACCGGAGACTCGGCTTCGCCGGCCACCCCGATCCCCTGCTCTGCTGGAAGCCGTGACGATCCTGCTGGGAGCGATGGTGGACCTCGCGGAATGTCCTTGACGCGCGGAAGGTTCAACGCTCTATGAAGAAGATCGGTTTCCTGAGCTTCGGGCATTGGTCGGAGTCCCCGTACTCGAAGGCCCGCAGCGCGTCCGACACCCTGTTGCAGTCGATCGAGCTCGCGGTGGCGGCCGAGGAGCTCGGGGCCGACGGCGCCTACTTCCGCGTCCACCACTTCGCCCAGCAGCTCGCGAGCCCGTTCCCGCTGCTGGCGGCCGTCGGCGCGCGGACGAGCAGGATCGAGATCGGCACCGGCGTCATCGACATGCGTTACGAGAACCCCCTCTACATGGCCGAGGACGCCGGCGCGGCCGACCTCATCGCGGGCGGGCGGCTCCAGCTCGGCATCAGCCGCGGATCACCTGAGCAGGTGATCGACGGCTGGCGCTACTTCGGCTACGAGCCAGGGGAGGGGGAGACCGAGGCGGACATGGCGCGCAAGCACGCGGAGGTCTTCCTCAAGGTGCTCGACGGCGAGGGCTTCGCCCAGCCGAACCCGCGCCCGATGTTCCCCAACCCGCCCGGGCTGCTGCGCCTCGAACCCCACTCGGAGGGGCTGCGCCGGCGCATCTGGTGGGGCTCCAGCTCGAACGCCACCGCGAAGTGGGCCGCCGGGCTGGGCATGCACCTGATGAGTTCCACCCTCAAGGACGACGAGAACGGCAAGCCGTTCCACGTGCAGCAGGCCGAGCAGATCGCGGCCTACCGGGAGGCGTGGAAGGAGGCCGGCCACGAGGGCGAGCCGCGCGTGTCGGTGAGCCGCTCGATCATGCCGATCGTCAACGAGACGGACCGTGCGTACTTCGGCCATGAGCGCACCAGCACGGACCAGATCGGCTTCATCGACGCCACCACCAGGGCCGTCTTCGGGCGCACCTACGCCGCCGAGCCCGACGTGCTGGTCAAGGAGCTGGCCGGCGACGAGGCCATCGCCGCGGCCGACACGCTCCTGCTGACGGTCCCCAGCCAGCTCGGCGTGGACTACAACGCCCACCTGCTCACCTCGGTCCTGACCCACGTCGCTCCGGCACTCGGCTGGCGCTGACGCGGTGGGCGCCCGCTGCGCCGGCGCGGCGCAGCACGGCCCTGCCCCCGCCGGCTCCGGCCTGGACCGCGCTCCAGGCGCCGCCCAGGGTGCCGATGGCGGTGGGCGTGTCCAGGAACAGCGGCCCGTCGGTGCCCAGTTGGTTGGCCCGGATCAGCACGCCGTCGGCGGCCATCACCCGGGTGATCTCGGCGGGGAACAGCAGTGCGTCGACCAGGACGACGGCGGCGATCGACCCGGTGGCCAGCGGGAGCCGGGCGGCGTCGGCCTGCGGGCGCGGTGCCAGGTGCGCGGGGGCGCGTCTCAGCATCTGCCGGGCCAGGTCGGCGGCCACGCGCGGCAGTGTCCGGATCATGAACGTCTCACAGCAGGGTGCTCCGGTAGGACCGGAACCGGACGCCGATCGCGGTGAGGGCGGCCAGGAACCACAAGGTGAGCGGCACCGTGTGGTGGCCAACGGCGGGCCCAGTGCCCCTGGGCAGGTGACGTTGCCGGAAATCTACAAGGTGACGTACCAGAAGAGCGGGATCATGACCGGGGGCCGGTCCGGGACGCGGCCGCCGGTCATGATCGCCGGACTGGGGATGCGAACTGGCCCAGAACCTGGTCTCGCACACCGGGTGGTGGTGCCGGCGAGGCTCGACCTTACGAGATCCCGGAAGCCGGACAACACTCCACTCTTGCCATGACATTACGATATCGGGCTATCATCTTGATATGGCGATTGATAGTGGTGATGCTGGCTCCTGCGTCAGCGCCGACATCGCCGCCGGCGTCCCCCCGGCGGCTGCACTGTTCCACTCTCTGGCCGATGAGAACCGGCTGCGCATCGTGCAACGCCTGGCCCTCGGCGAGGCCCGCGTGGTGGACCTGGTCGCCGGGCTCGGCCTGGCCCAGTCCACCGTCTCCAAGCACCTGGCCTGCCTGCGCGACTGCGGCCTGGTCGACTACCGCGCCGAAGGCCGCCAGTCCTTCTACAGCCTGACCCGGCCCGAGCTGATGGACCTGCTCGCCTCAGCGGAGCAGTTGCTGGCCGCCACCGGCCACGCCGTGCTGCTCTGCCCCGCCCCCGGCACCGCTCGCCCGGACGGCGCGCGGCCCGCCGGCGAGGTGGTGACATGAGCGCGATCAACCTGCCTGGCCTCGCTCCCTCGACGACCCGGCGCACGGCGCTGCAGCGCCGCATCCGGCTGCTGGTCGCGGCGACCATCACCTACAACGTGATCGAAGCCGCCGTCGCCATCACCGCCGGCGCCCTCGCCTCCTCCGCCGCCCTGATCGGCTTCGGGCTGGACTCGATCGTGGAGGTGGCCTCGGCCGCCGCGGTGGCCTGGCAGTTCTCGACCGCGGACCACGAACGCCGGGAGAAGACCGCGTTGCGCGTCATCGCGATCTCGTTCTTCGCGTTGGCCGCCTACGTCTCCTTCGACGCCGTGCGCGCCCTGCTCGGCGCCGGCGAGGCCGAACACTCCACGCCCGGCCTGATCCTGGCCGCCCTCAGCTTGGTGATCATGCCGTTCCTGTCGTACGCGCAACGACGCGCCGGCCGCGAACTCGGCTCCGCCAGCGCGGTGGCCGACTCCAAGCAGACCCTGCTGTGCACGTACCTGTCCGGCGTGCTGCTGGTGGGGCTGGCGCTCAACAGCCTGTTCGGCTGGTCTTGGGCCGACCCGATCGCCGCCCTGGTCATCGCCGCCGTGGCGGTCAAGGAAGGCCGCGAAGCCTGGCGCGGCGACGCCTGCTGCCCGCACCCGGTCGCCCCCACCGGCGAGAGCGCCACGGCGAGCGACGAGCGCTGCGCCGACGGCTGCTGCCAGACCGACGCCCCAGCCCCCGCCACCACCCCCACCGCCACTGCGGCCACGGTCGGCATCGACACGCCGATCAGGAAGCGTGATGATCGGCCGGACGCCTGAGCTGCTGGCCGACATCCGCCGTGCCAAGGAGGGCGGTGAGCGGCGATGGCCGCCCGGCAGCGCGCCCGCCTGGCCTGGCTCGTGGCCTGGGCGCACCTGCTACCGGCACCTGTACCGGGATCCCCCGGGCAGGGCTGGCTGACCTGGTCGATCTGACCCGTCTGCCGGTCACCCGTAAGACCGAGCCGCCCATATGCCGCGCAACCCCGGCGCGCGTGTCAGTCGGTCCACTTGGGCGGGCGCTTGCCCAGGAAGGCCGCCATGCCCTCACGCGCCGCGGCGGACTGCGAGGACTCGGCCATGACCTTGGTGGCCAGCCGGTACGCGTCCGCCTCCGGCAGCGACAACTGCTGGTACAGGGTGCGCTTGCCGAGCGCCTTCGAGGCTCGGCTGCCCCGGGTGGCCCGCCCGAGCAGGTCGGCGACGGCGTCGTCGAGCTCCGCGGCGGGCACGACCCGGTTGACCAGCCCCCAGTCGAGCGCCTGCGCGGCGGTGATCGTGTCACCGGTGTACGCCATCTCGGCCGCCCGCTTGCGCCCGATGTTGCGGGCGATGGCGACCATGGGGGTGTGGCAGAACCAGCCCCCCTTGCCGCCGGGCGCGGCGAACCCGGCGGTGTCGGCGGCGACGGCGAGATCGCAGGTGGCGACCAGCTGGCAGCCCGCCGCGGTGGCCAGGCCGTGCACCCGGGCCACGACGGGCTGCGGCACCGACTCGATCAGCTCCATGAGCTGGCGGCAGGTGTCCAGGATGAGGTTCACCCCGTCCTGGTCGGCCTCGGCGACGTCGGCGAAGTCGTGACCGGCGCTGAAGACCGGACCGGCTCCGGCCAGGATGATCCCCGAGGCGTCGCCGTCGCCGGCGGCGCCGAACGCGCCGATCAGCTCCCGCAGGTGGTCCAGCGACAGGGCGTTGCGCCGCTGCGGCCGGTTCATCGTGATCGTCACGAAGTCGGCGTCGCGGCTGACGAGTACATGTTCCAGGTTCACCGTCGGGCTCCTCGATGATCGCGCGGGCACGTGACCGCGATCGGCCACCCAGGCATTCTTCCCACCTGGGCGCCGCCCCTGTCAGCCCGCCGCCCTGGGTTTTCGCCGTACGTCCGGAATGTCGGAGGCTCAGCCGGCGCGGGACGGATCGGCCGGATAGACCCCGAGGATCTTCACGTCCGTGGTGAAGAACGCCAGCTCCTCCAGCGCGTTCTTCAGCCCGGGATCGTCGGGATGCCCGTCGACCTCGGCGAGGAACTGGGTGGCGGTGAAGTGGCCGCCCACCATGTAGCTCTCCAGTTTGGTCATGTTGATGCCGTTGGTCGCGAACCCGCCGAGTGCCTTGTAGAGCGCGGCCGGCAGGTTGCGCACGTTGAAGACGAACGAGGTGACCACCGGGCCGTGCCCGCGCGGAGCCTGCACGAAATCCCTGCTGAGCACCACGAACCGGGTGGTGTTGTGCTCCTCGTCCTCGACGTCGCGGGCGAGGGTGCGCAGGCCGTAGATCTCCGCCGCGAGCGGCGGCGCGATGGCCGCCTGGGTCGGGTCGCCCGCCTCGGCCACCTCCCGCGCCGCCCCGGCCGTGTCACCGGCGATCACGGGCACCAGGTCGTGCTCGCGGATGATCCGGCGGCACTGGCCGAGGGCGTGGACGTGACTGTGCACGGCCTTGATCGTGTCCAGGGTCGCGCCCGGCGGGGCCATCAGGTGGAACTGGATGCGCAGGAAGTGCTCGCCGATGATGTGCAGGTCCGAGGCCGGCAGGAAGTGGTGGATGTCGGCGACCCGGCCGGCGATCGAGTTGTCGATCGGGATCATCGCCAGCTCGGCCCTCCCGTTCTCCACCACCGCGAACACGTCCTCGAAGGACGCGCACGGCACCGCGTGCCAGTCGGGGTAGTGGCGCTTGCACACCATATGGGAGTTGGAGCCGGGCTCGCCCTGGTAGGCGATACGTCGTGCGGTCACCTCAGCAAGTTTTCCATGCTCGCGGGCCTGATCCGGCCATGCCCGTCCTGGCACGTCGTTCCCGCGCGGGTGTCTGATCAGGTGCCCGGTGGACGCTTTGCCCTAGCCGGCGGGTACGAAGCCGGCGTACTCCTCGATGCGGGTGATCAGCCCGGTGTCGTCGAAGCGGAAGTACACCGCGGCGTGCACCTCGCCGCGCATGCCGTTCCGCATGGACACGTGCACCACGTGCTGCTGCAGGACCTCGCCCGGCTGGGCGAACTGGCGGATGATGTCGTAGCGCATCGACTCGATCGCCTCGGCCTGCGCCGCCATGTGCCGGATGTTCTCCTCGACGCTCTGCTCGGGCTTGCCGTCGTTGTGCCAGACGGTGGCCGTCGCGGCGCACATGCCCCGTGCGGTCTCCCAGTCGGCCTTCTCCAGGCTGCGCAGATAGCCGACGGACTGGTCCTTGAGATGCCTGCTCATGATCATGCGTCCTTCCGCTGGTGGTGGCCGGGCGTGTCGTGGACGAGGGCGCGCTCGCCCGCCTCCACGCGCATCGGCAGGTGGTTGCCGGGAGGGGAGAGGGGGCAGACGAAGACGGACGGGTTGAGGTGGTGGTGCGAGAGCGTCGCCTGGTTGAAGTCGACGCTCAGCGTGCTGCCGGGCGGCAGTGGCGGCAGCACGAGCCAGCGGCCGATCGCGGGCGTGCCGGTGCCGTTGGTCTCGTCGGTGAAGATCACCAGGCGCTGGCCGGGGAAGTCTTCGAGGACGGCCAGCACGTACTCGGTGCCGTCGATGGTCACGACGAGGTCCACGGGAGCCAGGATGGCCTCGGTGCTGCGCGGCGAGGTCAGCCGGTCCACCTCGATGCGGCGGTCCGGGGGCGCCTGCCGGTAGCGGCCTTCGAACACCCACGCGGGCTCGTAGGGGTAGGCGTCCACACCGCGCAGGCCGGAGCGTTCGACGGCGGCCGGGTCCATGACCACCATGCCGTACGCGCCGTCACCGCCTCCGGCGAAGCCGGCGCGCCCGCCGGGGAACTCCAGCCGGGCGCCGGCGGGCACCTCCGCCGTGCCGTCGACCGTCCTGCCGTCGATCCGCACGCCGTCCGCTTCCACCGCCGTCACCGTCAGGGCGCCGGCTTCGTCGGTGCTCCACACTCCGGGGACACCGGGCAAAGTGTGGTCATCGCGGCCGATGATCTTCCCGTTGGCGACGACCTTGGCCTTTCCGTTCGCGCCGGCGATCTCCTCCCAGCGGCTCTCGCGCCAGGCTCGGTAGGCGGCGGGCACACCTGCCGCCTCCATCTTGGAGGCTGGGACTGCCATGAGATCGCTCCTCTCCTGTACGCCGCGACGGGGTCCGCGGCTCTGCCACTCAACTTACGACCGCCATGCTCCTCGGGCATGATGCCTTGCGCAATAGGCAAGACATCGGGCGTGCCCATGCCGCGGGAGCAAGCCGGAGCCTCCGCCGGGGGTTCAGGGGCGACGGGCGGCCCAGACCTTGCGTTCGGTGCGCAGGGCGAGGTCGTCGCGGCGCAGGATGCTGCGCGGACCGCCGGTGTCGAGCAGCCCGTCGAGCGCGGCGAGGTCGTCGGCCGAGAGCGCCTGCGCGGCGGCGCCGCGGATGCGCCGCAGCGCGCTGAGCGCATAGCGGCCGATCGCCTCGTTCTCTGAGCCGTCGAGGTGCACGGCGATGGTGCGTTCGCCGTCGAGGACGAAGCCGGCCCCGGTCAGCATCGGCCCCCAGTCGGCGCCGCGATGGGGCAGATGCCCGGAATGGGAGCGATCGGCCGCCGCGTGACAGCGCTCCTCCAGACCGGGCCGCTCCTCGGGGGCGTCGGCGGGCAGGAAGCGGGGGAAACGGGCCAGTTCGACGACCGCGAACAGGCCGCCGGGCGCGAGCAGGTCGTGGACACGTCGCAGGACGCGGACGGGGTCGGCCATGTGGTGCATCGAGGCCGACGCCCAGACCAGGTCCGGCGTGCCGAGCTCCGGCCAGCCGGCGTCGAGGTCGGCCTGCACGATGTCCAGGCGGTCGTCCACCTCACGGGCGCACGCCTTCTCGCGCAGGCGCCACAGGTGCTCGGGCGAGGCGTCCACGGCGGTGAGACGCGCGTCGGGAAAGCGGTCGAGCAGGGCGAAGGCGCCCGCTCCCGTGCCACAGCCCACGTCCACGATGTGGCGCGGCTCTGTGGTCAGGGGCAGCCATGCGGTGATGGCGTCGAGGTGGTCGGCGAGGATCTCCGCGTCCAGGTCGAGAAGCTCCTCCTGGCTGTGGTCGCCGTGGTCATGAGCGGTGTGCGTGTGCGTCATGAGGCCACAGTACGGAGGCCATGCGCGTATGGCATGACTCCTCCCGTTCTGCGCAAGACAATGACCGCCGGATTTGCCGCAAGCGCAAGACCTGCGGGGTTCGACCTCATGTCTCTGCAGTGTCGGATGCAGTGTCGGATGCAGTGTCGGAGTCGCGCTGGTGGCCGCGGCGCGCGTCGCGGTCGAAGATGCCCAAGATCTCGCACGGCCCGCCCTCGGCGCCGATGGCGTGCGGCATCATCGTCGGGAATTCGGCGGCCTGGTTGGCCTCCAGGCGGAAGCGCCGGTGGCCCAGCATGAGGATCGCCGTGCCGGACAGGACGACGAGCCATTCCCGGCCCGGGTGGGCGCGCATCCGGGCGGGATTGTCGGGCGGCGGCTCGGTCATGCGCTGACGCATCACGGTCATGCCGGGATCGGCCTTGATCGGCCAGCGCATCAGGCCGTGGGCGCCGTCGATCATCGGGCTGGTGACGACGTCGTCCGTGGCCGTCTCGACCAGTTGGTCGAGGGAGGTGTCCAGGGCGCGGGCGAGGGTGACGAGCTGGTCCAGGGCGAGGCGGCGCTGGCCGTTCTCGATGCGGCTCAGCGAGGACTGGCTGAGCCTGGCCCGGTTGGCCAGCTCCTCCAGCGACCAGCCCTGGGCGACCCGCAGGGCGCGGACGCGCTTGCGTACGAGGCTGTCCAGGTCTTCATCTTCTTGCTTCATAGGCAACATCCTATGCCTTGAGGGCAAGGCGAGGCTAACGTCGCCCGCAGACGGCCCGGATCCGCCGGGCCCGTGCACAAAGGAGAGCCGAGGACATGCCCGCGCACACGAGCGTCCCGCTGCCGGCCGGCACCGTCGATGTCGTGGTCATCGGCGGCGGCGCGGCGGGCCTGAACGGCGCGCTGATGCTCGCCCGCTCCCGCCGCTCGGTCGTCGTGATCGACAGCGGCACCCCACGCAATGCCCCGGCCGAGGCCGTGCACGGCTTCATCGTGCTGGACGGCACGCCGCCCTTCGAACTGCTCGAACGAGGCCGGGAGCAGGTACGCCACTATGGCGGCCGCGTCGTCTCCGGCGAGGTGATCGCGGCCGAGCCGGCCACCCCGTCGACCGGCGGCGACCCGCGCTTCGTGGTCACCCTGGCCGGCGGCCGGACGGTGACGGCGCGCCGCCTGCTGGTGGCCACCGGGCTGGGGGACGTGCTGCCCGACATACCAGGCCTTGCCCGGCACTGGGGGAGCAAGGTGGTGCACTGCCCGTACTGCCACGGCTGGGAGGTACGCGACGAGCCCATCGGCGTCCTCGCCACCGGCCCCGCCTCGGTCCACCACGCGCTGCTGTTCCGCCAGCTCACCGACGACCTGATCTACTTCACCCGCGGCACCGGCCTCGACGCGAGCACCCGCGCCCGCTTCGCCGCCCGCGACATCGCCGTCGTCGACCCCCCGGTGCGGGAGGTCGCGACCGGCGCGGACGGGTCTCTCGCCGGAGTGGTCTTGGCCGACGGCACGCTCGTGCCCCGGCGCGTTCTGGCCGTCGTCACCGTGACGCGGGCCCGTACCGACGGCCTGGACGGTCTGAACCTGCCGATGGAGGACCTGCCCGGCGCCATGGGCCGCCGCTTCGCCGCCGGCCTGGCCGGCGCCACCGACGTGCCGGGGGTGTGGGTGGCCGGCAACGCCACCGACCCGATGGCCCAGGTGGGCGCCGCCGCCGCGGCCGGCGCACTGGCCGGTGCGCACATCAACGCCCTGCTTGCCGACGCGGACACCGCCGCGGCGGCCCTTTCAGAGAGGAACGCATGAGCACCGACCAGCCCGTACAGGGGGAGCCCGCCGCGCCGAGCGGCGGGGGAGCACCGGACGCGCGTCAGCTGCGCACGATCCTGATCGCCGTCTGTGTCGCGTTGATGGCGGTCATCGCCTCGGTGACCGGCCTGAACGTGGCCCAGCCGGACATGGCCGTCGAGTTCGGCGCCGCACAGACCACCATCCTGTGGATCATCAACGTCTACACCCTCACCCTGGCCGCCCTGCTGCTTCCGCTCGGCGCGATCGGCGACCGGCTGGGCCGCAAACCCATGTTGATCACCGGACTGATCGTCTTCGGGGTCGCCGGTGCCCTGGCGGGCCTGGCCCCGTCCGCCGACGTCATGATCATCGCCCGTGTGCTCAGCGGGGTGGGCGCTGCGATGATCATGCCGATCACGCTGGCCGTGATCACCTCGACGTTCCCCGCCGAGCAGCGTGGCAAGGCGATCGGCGTGTGGACCGGCGTCGCCGGAGGCGGCGGCATCATCGGCATGTTCCTGTCCGCGCTGCTCGTGGACGCGGCGCACTGGCGGTGGCTGTTCCTGCTGCCCGTCGTGCTGGTCGTCGTCTCGCTCGGCATGATGCGGTCCGTGCCGGACTCGCGCGAGCACTCCGGCCACTCCTTCGACGCCGTGGGGGCGCTGGCCTCCGTCGTCGCCGTGGTGGGTCTCATCTTCGTGCTCCAGGAAGGCCCGGAACGCGGCTGGAGCGACCCGGTCACCCTGGCCGCCCTCGTCGCCGGTCTGGTGGCCCTGATCTTCTTCGTGGCCTGGGAACTGCGCCGGGGGGATGCGTCCCTCCTGGATGTACGGCTCTTCCGCGAGCGCGCCCTGAGCGGCGGTTCGGTCACCCTGCTGGTGGTCTTCGGCGTCCAGGCGGGCGTCTTCGTGGTGCTCTTCCCGTTCCTGCAAGCCGTGCTCGGCTGGTCGGGGCTGCTGTCCACGCTGGCGATGATGCCCATGGCCGTGCTCATGATGATGACGTCCGGCCTGGCGCCCAAACTGGCCGCGCATATCGGTGCCCGCTCCACCATGGCAGTGGGGATCGTGCTGTTCGGTGCCGGTCTGGCCCTCATGGCCGGCGTCGTCTCGGTCGAGGGCGGCTACCTGTCCATCCTGCCCGGCATGCTGGCCATGGGCACCGGCATGGGCCTGGCGATGACCCCCTCCACCGAGGCCATCACGGGTTCGCTGCCGCGTGAGAAGCAGGGGGTCGCCTCCGCGCTCAACGACATCACCCGCGAGTTCGGCACCGCGCTCGGCGTCGCCCTGCTCGGCGCGCTCCTGGCGAACGGCTACCGCGGCGCCATCGACGACAGGCTCGGCGGCGTCCCCCAGGGCGTGGCGGACGTGGCACGCCAGGGCGTCGCCAACGCCATCGAGGTCGCGGGCACCGCCGGGCCCCACGCGCGGGCGCTGGCCGAGGCCGCGCGGCAGTCGTTCGTGGACGGCTGGCAGCAGGCCATGTGGGCGGGGGTCGTCGTCATGGGTGTCCTGTTCGTCTACACCGTCGCACGCGGCGGGCTTCCCGCAGCGGTGGACCAGGAGAAGACCCGCGAGGACCGACAGCCGCAGGTGCCCGCGTAAGGGCCTTCCGGTGGTCAGCCCTCGCCCGCGATCAGGGCCTTCACGTCCGCGGCCGTCACCCGCTTGCCTCCGAAGGCCCAGTCGCCGCTCTTGACCTCCTCGATGATGACCAGGGTGAGGGAGCGCAGGTTCTCGCCCTCGATCGTGACCATCGCGTCGGTCAGCTTCTCCACCATCTCGGCCTTCTGCTCGTCGCTGAACACGCCCTCGATGAGCTTCACGTTGATGAGTGGCATGGGGTCCCCCTCCCCGTTGGTGCGGACATGCCCCTGCGCGAACTGGACAAACACCGTGAAAGGAAATCTACAATGTAAAGGCGGCTGGTTGGTGCATTCCAATCCCCCCTGTACAAAAACCAAACCTCCGCCACGACTGCGAACCGTTCTAAGGTGGCGGAGGTGATGGGATCGGCGGCGGGCGCGCGGACGCAGGAGCAGGTGCGGCAGCGGAACCTGAGCGAGGTGCTGCGCCGCGTGCATCGGGACGGCATGGTGTCGCGGGCCGCGCTGGGCCGCTGGATGGGCCTCAACCGCAGCACCATCATGGACCTGACCGCGGAGCTTGCGGCGGCCGGGCTGGTCAGGGAGGGGGTTCCGGTCGGGCGGGGGCAGGCGGGCCGGCCGTCCATCGTGGTGATGCCCGAGCAGGGCACGCTGTACGGGCTCGCCTTCGATGTCGCGGTGGACCGGCTGGTGGCGGCGCGGGTCGGGCTCGGCGGCCGGATCCTGGAGCGGCGTGAGGCGGTGCGGGCCCGGGCCGGGGTGGATCTGGAGGACGTGGTCGGGGTGCTGGCCGCTTTCGGTCGTGAGCTGGTGGCCGGGGCCGGCTCTGGGGCGTTGTGCGTGGGTGTGGGGGCGTCGTACTGCGGGTTGATCAGGCGGGCCGACGGCATGGTGCGGTACGGGCCGCATCTGGGGTGGGTGGATCAGGCGTTCGGTGCTGAGCTGGCTGCCGGGCTGGGGCTGGGGTTGCCGGTCGAGGTGGGGAACGAGGCGCATCTGGGGGCGATCGCGGAACATGTGCGCGGGGCGGGGACCGAGGTCGATGACCTGATCTACCTGCACGGGGATGTGGGGGTGGGCGGGGGGATCATCGTCGGCGGTGAGTTGCTGGACGGCGACGGCGGTTACGGCTGTGAGCTCGGGCACATGCTGGTGAATCCGTTCGACGGGCGGCCGTGTCTGTGCGGGTCGCGGGGGTGTCTTGAGGCGGAGGTGGGGGAGGGGGCGTTGCTGGACTACGCGGGGCGGTCGGGTGAGCTGGTGGGCCGGGAGGGCATCCGGGCGGTGGTCGCTCTGGCCGGGGCGGGTGATGTTCGTGCGCGGGAGGCGCTGGATCGGGTGGGGGATTGGCTGGGTGTGGGGGTGGTGAATCTCATCAATCTGTTCAACCCGGCGCTGGTGGTTTTCGGGGGGATGTTGCGGGATGTGTATCCGGGGGCGGCGTCGTGTGTGCGGGCGCGGATCGACGCGCATGTTCTGCCGGTGTCGCGGGAGCGGGTGCGGTTGGCGGTGACGGCTCTGGGTGATGACACGACGCTGGCCGGGGCCGCGGAGCTCGCTTTCGCGAGTCTGCTGGATGATCCCGTCAATACGCTGGCGGCTCTGCGCTGACGACGTTTACGGCGTGGGGGTGACGAGTCCCGTCCGGTAGGCGATGACGACGAGCTGGGCGCGGTCGCGTGCGCCGAGTTTCGCCATGGCGCGGCTGACGTGGGTGCGTGCGGTGGCCGGGCTGAGGAACAGTTCGGCGCCGATCTCGTGGTTGCTGAGGCCGTGGCCGACGAGGGTGAGTACTTCGCGTTCTCGTTCGGTGAGTACGGCGAGCTGGTTCTGTGCGCTTTGGGCGATTCTGCGTTGGGTGGCGAACTGGCCGATGAGGCGCCGGGTGATGCGGGGCGCGAGCAGGGCTTCTCCGGCGGCGATCACGCGTATGGCGTGCAGGAGTTCGGCGGGGCCCGCGTCTTTGAGCAGGAATCCGCTGGCGCCGGCTTGCAGGGCGTCGAAGACGTACTCGTCGGTGTCGTAGGTGGTGAGGATGAGGATGCGGACCTGTTCCAGGCCGGGGGTGGTGGCGATCTGGGCGGTGGCCTGGATTCCGTCGAGCTTGGGCATGCGGATGTCCATGAGGACGACGTGGGGGCGGGTGGCGCGGGCCTGGTCGACGGCTTGGGCGCCGTTGACGGCCTCTCCGACGACGGTGATGTCGTCTTCGAGGTCGAGCAGGACCTTGAATCCTGAGCGTACGAGCCCTTCGTCGTCGGCGAGCAGCACCTTGATCGGGGAGCCGGCCGCGGTGGCGTTCATCGGTGGCTCCCGGTGAGGGGGAGTCGTGCTCTGACCTGGAATCCGCCGTCCGGTAGTGGTCCCGCGTCGAGTTCGCCGCCCAGCAGCCGGCAGCGTTCGCGCATGCCGAGGATGCCGCGGCCGGGTGGTGTGCTGGCGGTTTCCGCGTCGTTTGGACGGGGAGTGGGAGTGGTGCGGCCTTCGTCGGTGATGCGGATCTCGACGGCGTCGGTGCCGGGATGCAGGGTCACGGTCACGCGGGTGGGGCCGGCGTGGCGGACCACGTTGGTGATGGATTCCTGCACGATGCGGTAGGCGGCGTTGCTGATCGTGCTGGGCAGCGGCGCCGGGGGCGGGGCGATGTCGATGGTGCAGTCGAGTCCGGCTTCGCGGGCTTTGGTGGCCAGTTCGTCGATCTGTTCGAGTCTGGGGTACGGCGCGCGCGGGCCGTCGTCGTCGGTGTCGTCGTCGCGGAGGACGCCGAGGATGGCGCGCATTTCGCGCAGCGCGCGGGAGCTGGTCTGCTCGATGGCGCGGAGTGCCTCGCGGGCCAGGTCCGGGCGTTTGCCGAGGACGTGCGCGGTGACGCCGGACTGGACGTTGATGATCGCGATGGCGTGGGCGACGGTGTCGTGGACCTCGCGGGCGATGCGGAGCCGTTCGGCGTCGACGCGGGCTCGTGCCTCCTCCTCGCGGGTGTGTTCGGCGAGTTCGGCGCGTTGTTGTGCTTCGGCCGCGATGACGTGCCTGGATCGGATGGATTCGCCCAGGGCGGCGCTCATGACGGATGCGCCGATCCGGAAGTAGACCCAGCCGATGGCGGCGCGTGGTTCGATGTCGGCCGCGGCGATCAGCCAGACGACGGCGAGGATGAGGGTGCCGGCGCCGGCGATGAGGAGTGAGCGGCGTCCGTCGCCGTAGGCGGCGAGGGTGTAGAGGGCGACGAAGAGTCCGAGCCAGCCGGGGCCGTCGGGGAAGCCGAGGGTGTAGTAGGCCAGGCTGATGAGTGCGGTGGTGAGGAAGACCGGCACCGGCCAGCGGCGGCGGACGGCGATGACCGCTCCGCCGGCGATCAGCAGGAGGTATCCGAGGTTTCCGAGGTCGGTGAGGGGGCGCTCGATCGGTTCGCCGGCGTTGCGCACGATCGTGCCCTGGACCTGCATCACGGTGATGAAGAGCGCGAGCAGCGTCTCCTGCGCCGGCACCGGCAGGCGCAACGTGACGGCGCGTGCTTTCATGCGTCGATCCTACGGTTCCCCAGGTGCGGGGCCCTGCGTCCGGAGGCGTGATCGCCGTACGACGTGGGGCGTACCGGGGGGTGGGGCGTGTACGTGGAAGCGCGTAGCGGCTGCCGTCCGCCGGCGGAGGCGGCGGCTGCTCGGGTGGGGCGACGATCGGTGGTGTGCGGCCCTTGCCGGGGCCGGCGCTCGTGCGGAGTTGTCTGGGCCGCGTGGCCGTGCTGGTTCGTGACGGTTGGCCGTGGTTGGTCCTGGTCGCGGGCGTCCGTCGTTCGATCGAGAGGATTCTCATGTCCGTCCGAGTTCTGTCTTCCGTGGCCGACGTGTTCGGGGCGGTGGGGCCGGCCGCGCAGGAGGCGGCTCATGTGCTGGTGGAGCCCGTCGGGGCTTATGCCATGACCGCCGGGCGGCTGTGGTCGGTGGTGGGTGCGCTGGTGGGGCTGGCCGGGGTCGTCGTCGGGGGGCTGGCGCTGGCCCGTTCCGTCCGGCGGGTCGGTCACGGCGGGAGGAGGGGAGCCGTCGTGGCCTTGGTGGCGGGGCTGGCCGGGGCGGGCGTCGGCGGGATGGTCGTGGCCGCCGCTGAGGGGGGTCCCGGGACGGGTTACGGGATCGTCGGGGGTTACGTGGCCCTGGTCGTCGGGGTGGTCGCCATGGTGCTGGGCGCGCTGGTGGTGCTGATCGCCCGCCGCACTGCCCGACCCGGTGTGGCGGGAGCGCGCCGCACCATCTGACCAGCCTGACCCGGTGGTGTGACGGGGATCGCCGCACCACCTGACCAGCCTGACCCGGTGGTGTGACGGGAACGCGCCGCACCACCTCACCGGGCGGAAGACCTGGCCGCCGCCGGTGACGCGCGCACGGGCCTGGGGTTCAGCGGGCTCGCTCGACGCGGGCTTCGTCCCAGACCGGTTCGTCGCTCTCGTAGACGGTTCCGTCGGCGCCGAAGATGAGGAAACGGTCGAAGTCGGCGGCGAACCAGCGGTCGTGGGTGACGGCCAGCACGGTGCCGGCGAAGGACGCGAGGCCCTGTTGCAGGGCTTCGGCGCTGGCCAGGTCGAGGTTGTCGGTGGGTTCGTCGAGCAGCAGCAGTGTCGCGCCCGACAGTTCCAGCAGCAGGATCTGCAGCCGCGCCTGCTGCCCGCCGGACAAGGTCTCGAACCGCTGCTGGGCGGCTGGGGCGAGTTCGTAGCGGGCGAGCGCGGCCATGGCCTCGTTGAGTGTGAGGGCATGCTCTGTGGTCACCAACTCGGCGGGGGTGCGGCCGTGCAGGTCGGGCCGGGCGTGGGTCTGGACGAAGTGGCCGGGCGTGACCCGGGCGCCCAGTCGTACGGAACCGGTGTGGCGTACCGAGGCGGCAGCGCCGTCCGTTGCCTCGGCCAGGAGCCGGAGGAAGTGCGATTTGCCGGAACCGTTGGAGCCGAGGACGCCCACGCGCTCGCCGTACCAGATCTCGGTGTCGAACGGCCGCATCAGACCGGTCAGTTCCAGTGCCTCGCAGGTGATGGCGCGTTTGCCGGTCCGGCCGCCGCGCAGCCGCATCCGTACGTTCTGCCGTTTGGGCGGGCGTTCGGGCGGGCCGGCTTCCTCGAACCGCGCCAGCCGGGTACGGGCGGCCCGGTAGGCGGAGGCGACGGCGTCGTTGTTGGCCGCGGTCTGCCGGAGGGTCTGCACCAGGCGTCTCAGCTTGGAGTGCTCCTCGTCCCAGCGCCGGCGCCGTTCCTCCAGCCGATCGATGCGATTCTGGCGGCCCTGGGCGTAGGTGGCGAAGCCCGCGCCGTGGACCCAGGCGCCGCGCGCTTCCACGGTCACGATGCGGTCCGTGGCGTTGGCCAGCAGTTGCCGGTCGTGGGAGACGAGCAGCACGGTCTTAGACGTGGCGCGTAGCTGCTCCTCCAGCCATTGCTTGGCGGGCACGTCGAGGTAGTTGTCCGGTTCGTCCAGCAGCAGGACCTGATCGGGCCCGCGCAGCAGGGCCTCCAGGACGATGCGCTTCTGCTCGCCGCCGGACAGAGTGCCGACCGGGCGCTGCCTGACCGCGTCGTAGGGCAGGCCCAGGGCCGCGGTCGCGCAGGTGTCCCACACGACCTCCATGTCGTAGCCGCCGGCGTCGCTGTAGTCGCTGATCGCCTGCGCATAGGCCAGTTGCGTGGTCTCGTCGTCGTGTTCCGCCAGCGCCGACTCCGCCCGTTCCAGCTTCGCGGCGGTGGTGCGGACCTGGACGGGTGCGACGGACAGCAGCAGATCGTGCAGGGTCCGGTCGTCTCGTACGCTGCCGATGAACTGCCGCATCACCCCCAGCCCGCCTGAGCCGGTCACCCGGCCGTCGTCCTGCCGCAGATCTCCGGCGATGAGCCGCAGCAGGGTGGTCTTGCCCGCGCCGTTGGGCCCCACCAGTCCTGCCTTGACGCCGTCGCCGATACGGAACGAGACCTCGTGCAGCAGGAGTCGCCCGTCCGGCAGCACGTACGTGAGCCGGTCCACCTCGACATGTCCCGCCACCGTTTTCCTCCCTGCGGGCCATTCTGGATCGTTGTTCGAGCGACTGAACCATTGATCCGGTGCTCGATCACCATACTAGACTCGGTTCTGCGACGACGAGGAGGACGGATTGGCAGCGAAGCGCTCGGGATCAGCGGGAGACGTGTGGCTGCGCCCGGCCGCGCGGGCGGCGCGTGAAGCGCCGCCACTCAGTCGCGACCGGATCGTCGCGGAGGCCATCGCGCTCCTGGACGAGGAAGGCGCCGACCGGCTGACCATGCGGCGGCTCGCCGAACGCCTCGGCACGGGTTCCACGACGCTGTACTGGCACGTGAAGACCAAGGACGACGTCCTGGACCTCGCCCTCGACGCGATCTTCGCAGCGGTGGAGATCCCGGGCGAAGTCGACACTGAAGGCAGTGCCAGTGCCAGTGCCAGTGCCAGCGCCAGTGGCGGTGGTGGAGGCGGGGGCGGGGGCGCAGACCGAGGTGCCGGGGGCGGCGGCGGGCGCGCGGGTGGAGGTGCCGCTAGGGACTGGCGTGCTGGCAGGGACTGGCGTGCCGACATCACCGCGCTGATCACCGGATGGCATGCCGTCCTGCTGGCACATCCCTGGTCGGCGGCGCTGCTCGGCCGTCCGATGCTGGGCCCCAATGTGCTCGCCCGCAGCGAGTTCCTGTACGCCACCCTCGTGGCGGCCGGCGTCACCGAGCCGCACCTGACCGCCGCGGCGTACGGATTGTCCAACTACGTCATCGGTTCCGCGCTCATGCAGGCAACTTGGACGGTCCGGGAGCACGGCGCGCAACAAGCCGCCCGGGAGCACTTCCGCGCCAGTAGTGACCGCTATCCCGTCCTCGCCGCCCACGGCCCGCTCGCGGAGGACGGCGACTGGGACGGCAGCTTCACCATCGGCCTCACCTGGCTCCTCGACGGTATCCAGACCGCCGCAGTCAGTGCCGCCGACAGGGCTGCTACGGAGCTGTAGCTCAAGCCCACCCGCACAACAACGGGGATCCCCCCGCAGCGCCCCTGCGTGAGCGCGGCGGATCACTCTGTCTCAGCCGGCCGAATATTCGAACTCGTCCTCGATATTCGCTCTTGCCACACCGATCCAATGAAATTCGCACTGCTGCTGTTCGACCCCGAGGGCTATTGGGAGTCGGTCTCCGGCGAGGAGATGGAGGCGGCGCCGGCCGAGCACGCCGCCTTCGCCCAATGCCTGAGCGACCAGCGCATCGCGTACTCCGCGCAGGCGGTGAAACCGGCGAGCGAGGCCAGGACGCTGCGCCCGTCCCCTCAGGGGCCGGTCTCCGCCACTGGGCCGTTCGTGGCGCTGGATGAGGACTTGGCGGGCTTCTACGTCATCGAATGCGCCGACCTGGACGAAGCCGAAAAGATCGCCCGCCACTGCCCCATGGGAGCGGGCATCGAAATCCGGCCGGTATGGGACGCGCCATCCTGACCACCAAGCACGAGACTCACGGTCAGGACGGTCAGGCGGCCGGCGGCAAGGGTATCGAGCGTGGTGAAGCGTTTCCGGATGACCGCCCTGGGGCTGGCATGGAGGTTGACGCGGGCGGCGATCACGGCGGGCGGTTGGCTGAACGTGGCGTGACCAGTCCGGCCTCGTAGGCGGCGATGACGAGCTGGGCCCGGTCGCGGGCGTTGAGCTTGGCCAGCAGGCGGCCGATATGCGTCTTCACGGTCCCGGGACTCACCTTGAGCTGTGTGCTGAGCTCCGCGTTGGACAGCCCGTGGGCGACGAGGGTGAGCACCTCGCGCTCGCGGTCCGTCAACGAGTCGAGCCCGCGAAAGGCCTGCTGGAGCGGCCGGTGCACGAACTCCGCGATCAGCCGGGTGGTAACGGTCGGCGCGAGCAGCGTCTCACCCGACGCCACCACTCGAATCGCCTTCAACAGGTCGTCCGGAGGCGCGTCCTTGAGCAGGAACCCGCTGGCACCCGCGCGCAGTGCCGCGTATACGTACTCGTCGAGGTCGAACGTGGTCAGGATGAGCACCCGGGTGTCCCCGGCGATCTGCCCGGTCGCGGCGATGCCGTCCATCTCGGGCATTCTGACGTCCATGAGCACCACGTCCGGTGCTTTCGTACGAGCGAGCGCCACCGCCTCTCGCCCGTCGCCCGCCTCCCCGACCACGGTGAGATCGTCCTCGGAGTCGATCAGCAGCCGGAAACTGCCGCGCAGGAGCGCCTGATCGTCGGCGATGAGCACCCGAATCACAAGCCTCCCCCTACCGTGCCCACCCAGACCACACTCCTCTCGACCGACCCCACCCCAACCTGGTCGGGACGCTGAATCGAACCCATCCCGACCAGGCCAGGGAGCTCGATCGGGCCCATCCCAACCGCCTCCATCCTGACTCGGCCCGGGCGCCCAACCGCACCCACCCCGCCCGCGCCGACTGCGCCCACGCCAACCTGGCCTATCTCCACCTGGCCTATCTCCACCTGGCCTACCTCGACCCGGCCCACCGCGAGCGGCTCGGTCCAACCGCACCCACTTCGGCCCGGCCCACCTCGGCCCGATCCGGTCCAACCGATCCGTCTCGACCGGCAGCAACCCCGACCGCACCCACCCCGTCCTGGCCCGGCCCAACCAGGCATGGCGCAACCGCACTCACCTCTTCCGCGATCAACCCGACCGGCCCCAGTCCGATTGGACCAGCCCGACCGGGGTCGGCTCGGTCGTCGGTCGCCCGGTTCGGACTCGCCGGACCCGCTCTCTCCGGCTCACGCTCCTGATCCTCGTCATCGCGTTCATCATGACCGATCCGCGCCCGCCACTCGCGCCACGCCGAAGCTCTCTCGGAACGCCGGCCCTACACACGTCCCCGCGCTGGTCCGGAGCGCCCGGCCATACGAGTCCCACCTGCCGCTGCGGCGTTCTGGCTTACGGACCCGCTGCCCGAGCACGCGGTGCATCGCCGGAACGCCCGGTGCCGTGCACGGAACCTCCACCGAGTGGGGATGAGAGAAATCTCAGTCGGAGTCAGGGGATCTCCCATGACGCGTGCACGCCGAACCCCCTTCCCGGCAGTGGGCCGGCCTCGAAGGTGCCGCCGTACAGCAGGGCCCGTTCGCGCATTCCCGCCAGACCCTGCCCGCCCGGCCGCCCCGGCAGCGGCCGTTGCCCGGGACCGTCGTCGACCACGGAGATGCGCAGCCGCCCCTCCTCGGCCGACACGCTGACCCGGCAGCGGGCCGGAGCGGCGTGCTTGACGACGTTGGTGATCGCCTCCTGGACGATGCGGTAGACGGCCGGGGCCATGCTGTCGGGCACGGCTCCGTTCACCGACAGGTCGACCCGCACGCCGGCCTCCGCCGCCTGCTGCGCCAGGGACGGCAGGTCGGCGAGCCGGGGGAGCGGTGTCGTGTCGGGTGTGCCGCCGGGAGTACGCAGCGCGCCGAGAACCTGGCGGATCTCGGTGAGCGAGCCGCGCCCGATCTCCTCGATGGCCCGTAAGGCGTTGCGCCCTTCCTCCGGGTGTTTGTCCAGGACCTTCGCCGCCACCCCGGCTTTGACGGTGATCAGGCTCATCGAATGGGCGACGACGTCGTGCAGTTCGCGGGCGATCCGCAGGCGTTCGTCGGCCGCCGCCCGCTCGGCCTGCCCGCCACCGACCGCTCCGAGTGGGACG